>NZ_CAXWGV010000014.1:0-49383 GCF_964266725.1 Tessaracoccus sp. O5.2
GCAGCAGCCAGCCAAAAATGTTTCAATCAACAAAAACTTCAACCACTGACAAAGACCCAAAAACTGGATCAATCAATCAATCATCAAAGGAATCCCAAACCAACCCCCAAAAGAGGGCCAGCCACGGGAAAAAACACAGACACAGCCACAAACAACCATGCCTGCAAAAATTGGCATTGACTTTTAAAGTACGCTGTTGAGTTCTCAAGTTTCGGTTGCTCACGCGCTTCCGACCTAGTGGTCATCCGCTCGAGGCGACTCGTCCAACCTTACTCTGTCGCGATCGGCCGGTCAAATCCGTGAGGATCAGTTCCGGGCTTCCCGAAGAGCTGCAATTACCACCTGACTAGGGGCTTTGCTGGTCGACACCGCCGTAGCGGCCTGACCTACTCTACCGGGCGACTGCCTCCCCGTCAAATTCGGGGGACATCATCCGATCGCTGTTGAGTTGTTGGGACCGCCGAAGCGGCCTGGTTCACATTACCCGTCCCGGAGCCTCCGATCAACTCGGGCCGCGGCTCTCAGCCATCGGGGCCTTGAGCGGGTTCTTCTGAACGCACACTCGCCCCAACAAGAGGAGAAAAGGGATGTGGCTTCGGGTCCGTCCTTGCGTCCGGTGCACCGGCGAAGCGAGGTGAACACTACCCACACCGGCCCGCGGGGCGCAAATCGTCGCCGGGTCGCCGTCGTAGGCTGTGCCCATGAAAGCGTCCCCGGTGCTCCTGGCCCTACTGGCCGTCGTGTCGTGCGCCCCGGCACCGGGCCAACCCGCGGCGCCACCCGAGGACTCCGCCCCAACCGGGGACGTCCAGTCGCCCACCCGTGCGGAGCAGTCGCCGACCGCGGACTCGCCGTCGCCGTCCCCCTCGCCGTCGCCGACCCCCTCACCGTCGCCGTCCCCCTCACCGTCGCGTGTCGCCACCATCAACGTGAGCGGGGATCTCCTGTGGCACAACAGCCTGTGGGACAGCGCCGCGCTGGACGCCAAGGCCACCGGCGCGGCGAAGTTCGACTTCGCCCCCCAGTTGGCAGCGCTGGAACCGTACGTGTCCGAGGCGGATCTCGGCATCTGCCACTCGGAGGTGCCGTTCGCACCCCCCGACGGGCCGTACAAGAACTACCCGATGTTCGCGGCACCACAGGAGATCGCCCCCGCGCTGGCCGCCACGGGGTGGGACCTGTGCACCACAGCGTCGAACCACACGATGGACGCCGGCTGGGACGGCCTGGTGCGGACCATCGAGGTCCACCGGGCGGCGGGGATCCTGACGGCGGGCACCTACGCCACCGAGGAGGCGGCCCGGACACCGGTGATCCACACCACTGACGAGGGGGTCCGGATCGCCGTCATCAGCCAGACGTACGGTCTCAACGGGCTCCCGAAGTCGAAGGGGCGGGACTGGAGCGTCGAGCTGCTCGACGCGGACCTCGCGATCGCCCAGGCCCGCGCGGCCAAGGCCGCCGGGGCGGACATCGTCGCGGTGCACATGCACGCCGGCGATGAGTACTCCTCGGATGTCAACGCCCAGCAGCGCTCCTTCGCCGAGGCCGTCACCGCGTCCCCCGACGTCGACCTGGTCTTCGGACAACACGCCCACGTCGTGCAGCCCGTCGACAAGGTCAACGGCACCTGGGTGATCTACGGCCTCGGGAACCTCATCGCCGCCAGCGGCCCGGCGAAGCCGCGCACCTACGACGGCGTCATGGTCGAAATCACGTTCACCGAGCAGTCCGACGGCGGGTTCAAAGCCACCGCCGCCGAGTTCGCCCCCACCTTCATCAGCAGCATGGCGGGGGGCCGCCCGGCACGCGTCCACCTCATCAGCGACGCGCTGGCCGCCGGGACGCCGCTGGAGGCGGAGATGAGGGCGTCGGCCGAGCGCACGCGCCGCACGGTCCTCTCGCTCGGCGTCGAAGGGCTGACTGAGCGCGCTTAGCCCGCGACGATCCCGCCGACGGTGCGGCGACCTCGCCGCAGCACCGCGAACCGCCCGTGGATCAGCCGATCGGGCGTGAGCACGAGGTCCGGGTCCGTGACCTTCTCGTTGTTCAGGTAGGCGCCACCCTCCGTGATCGCCCGCCGCGCGGCCCCCTTGGAGTCCACGACACCCGACAAGGCCATCGCATCGACGACCGTGAGCTGGTCCGTGACGGTCGGGGCCCCCACCTCCCGCAGCACACCGTCGAGGACCTCGGGGGCGAGCTCGTCGAGACGACCCCTGCCGAACAGCGCCGCCGCGGCCGCGACCGCGGCCTCGCGCTCCGCCGCGCCGTGCACGAGGTCCGTCACGTCGTCGGCCAGCGCGCGTTGCGCCAGGCGCAGATGCGGCGTCTCGGCGGTGGCCCGCTCGAGGTCCTCGATCTCCTCCCTGGACCTGAACGAGAAGACCTTGAGGTAGTCGATGACCTTCGCGTCCTCGGCGTTGAGGAAGAACTGGTGGAAGGCGTACGGGGACGTGAGCGAACCGTCGAGCCACACCGTCCCCGCCTCCGTCTTGCCGAACTTGGTGCCGTCGGCCTTCGTCAGCAGCGGAGTCGCCATCGCGTGCACGCGGCCCTGATCACTGCGCCGGATCAGCTCGACGCCGGCCGTCAGGTTCCCCCACTGATCCGACCCACCGGTCTGGAGCGTCACGCCGTGCCGGCGGAACAGCTCACGGAAGTCCATCGACTGGAGGAGGACGTAGGAGAACTCGGTGTAGGAGATGCCGCTCTCGAGGCGCCTGGCCACGACGTCACGGGCCAGCATCCGGTTCACCGGGAAGTGCTTGCCGACGTCGCGGAGGAAGTCGAGGACCGACATCTCGGCGGTCCAGTCGTAGTTGTTGACCATCGTCGCCGCGTTGGGCCCGTCGAACGACACGAACCGCTCGACCTGGCCGCGGATCCGCTCGACCCAGCCCGCCACGGTCTCGACGGAGTTCATGATCCGCTCGCCCGACTCCTTCGGGTCGCCGATGAGCCCGGTGGCGCCTCCGACCAGCATGTAGGGCTGGTGGCCGGCGTCCTGCAGACGCTTGGCGAGCAGCAGCTGGACCAGGTTGCCGGTGTGCACGCTCTGCGCGGTCGGGTCGAACCCCACATAGAACTTCACCGGGCCCGCGTCCAGGTGCGCGGCCAGCGCGTCCGGATCGGTCGAGTGGGCGATCAGCCCACGCCAACGGAGGTCGTCCAGGAGTGCGTTCACGCGGGTCAGCATAGCCGCCGAGTCGCGACGCCCCCGCTCGCGTCAGCCGCGGGCGAAGGCACCCAGCTGCCGCTGGGCCGCGCGCAGTTCGGCGGCCTGCTCCCGCACGCGGACCGGGGCGGTCCCCCCTCGCCCATCGCGGGCCGCCACGGACCCCTCGACGGTGAGGACCTCCAGCACGCCGGCGTCCAGGTGGGGCGAGATGCGCGGGAGGTCGTCGGCCGTCAGATCCTGCAACGTGATGCCCCGCTCCTCGCAGTAGCGCACCGTCTCCCCCGCCACCTCGTGGGCGACGGCGAAGGGCACCCGGGTTCGGACCAGGTGGTCGGCCACGTCGGTCGCCAGCGAGAACCCACGCGGTGCCACCTGCGCCATGCGCTCCGGGTGGAAGGTCAGAGTGCCGACCATCCCCGCCACTGCGGGCAGCAGGACGTGCAACTGGTCGATGCCGTCGAAGATCGGCTCCTTGTCCTCCTGCAGGTCACGGTTGTAGGCGAGCGGGAGCCCCTTGAGGGTGGCCAGCAGGCCCGCCAGGTTGCCGATGAGCCGCCCTGCCTTGCCGCGGGCCAGCTCGGCCACGTCGGGGTTCTTCTTCTGCGGCATGATCGAGCTGCCGGTCGACCAGGCGTCATCGAGCGTCGCGAACCCGAACTCCGCCGTGCACCAGAGGATGACATCCTCGGCGAGGCGCGACAGGTCGACGCCGATCTGGGCCAGCACGTAGGCCGCCTCGGCGATGAGATCCCGGGCGGCGGTGCCGTCGATCGAGTTGGGCACCGACATGTCGAACCCGAGCTCCCGCGCCACGAGCTGCGGATCGAGGCCCAGAGAGGTCCCGGCGAGGGCGGCGGAACCGTAGGGGCTGAGCGCCAGGCGCCGGTCGAGGTCGCGGAGGCGCTCGATGTCGCGCACCAACGGCCAGGCGTGGGCCAACAGGTGGTGGCTGAGCAGGATGGGCTGAGCGGACTGCAGATGGGTGCGCCCCGGCATCACGACACCCACATGTCGCTCGGCCTGACCGGCGAGCGCGTCGATCACGCCGTCGACGTCCTGGGCGATCAGCCGGATCTCCTCACGCAGGTAGCTGCGGATGAGGGTCGCGATCTGGTCGTTGCGGGACCGGCCCGCCCGGAGCCGTCCGCCGAGTTCGGGGCCGACGACCTCCTTGAGCCCGCGCTCCAGCGCTCCGTGGACGTCCTCGTCCGAGTCGGCGGCGACGAACTCCCCCGCGCTGACGCGACGCGCGAGCTCCGCGAGGCCCTCGTCCATGGCTGCGGCCTGCTCGTCGTCCAGCAGGCCCGCCGCCCGCAGCGCCTTGGCGTGCGCCCGCGAGCCGGCGATGTCGTGCAACGCCAGGCGCCAGTCGAACTGCGTGGACTTGCTGAGCGCGAACATCGCCTCGCTCGGGCCGCCGGCGAACCGGCCGCCCCACAGTCGTCCCTGGTCAGTGCTCATCGCGCCGTCCTCCACCTGGTCGTCCACTCTTGGTCATCTCCGAGATCCGCGCCACCACCGCCTCGGCCGAGGCCTCGTCGACGGCGATCACCAGGATCGTGTCGTCGCCCGCGATCGTACCCATCACGCCGGCGAGCGCGGCGGCGTCCAGGCTCGCCGCGAGGTACTGCGCCGCGCCCGGCGGGACCCGGATGACGATCTGGTTGCCCGCCGAGCGCAGCGACTGCAGCATCTCCGCGCAGAGCCGCGCCAGTTTGTCCATGACGGCCCCGCGATCCTCGTCCGAACCCGCCGCGTACACCAGGGACCCGTCGCCCGTGCGCTGGCGGATGGCCCCCAGCGCAAGCAGGTCCTTCGACAGCGTTGGCTGCGACACGGTGATGCCCTCCGCGGCGAGCGCCTCGATGAGGTCCGCCTGCGACGCGAACCGCGCCGTCGACAGCAGCTGGCGCAGCGTGGCGAGCCGCCCGGCGCGCGTGACGTCAGACATGAGCCGAGAGCAGGCCCGGCAGCGCCTCGACGAAGGGCGCCAGGTCGGCCGGGACGGCGATCAGCGGTGGCGCCAGCCGCAGCACGGCCGGGCGCGGGGCGTTGACCACGAAGCCGGCGTCCAGCGCCGCGTCGGCGACGGCCGGCGCGACCTCGCGGTCCAGGGTCACCCCGAGCAGCATGCCGCGCCCCCGCACGCCCGTGATCACAGGGTGCCCGAGGTCGCGGACCGCGGCGGCCAGCCAGGCGCCGGTGGCCCGTGCGTTGTCCAAGACCCCGTCCTCCAGTGCGTCGAGCACCGCGTTGCCGGCGGCCGCCGCCACCGGGTTACCGCCGAAGGTCGTGCCGTGCTGGCCCGGCTGCAGCAGGTCGAGCGCGGGTCCGGAGGCCAGGCACGCGCCGATGGGGAATCCGTTCCCCAGGCCCTTGGCCAGCGTGACGAGGTCCGCGACCACGCCGTCGGCCCGGTGCGCCAGGTATTCGCCGCAGCGGCCGAGGCCCGTCTGCACCTCGTCGATCCACAGCAGGGCGCCGGCGGAGCGGGTGATGTCGCGGGCGGCCGCCAGGAAGCCGTCGGGCGCGGGCACGACACCGTTCTCCCCCTGGATCGTCTCGATGACGACCGCGGCGGTCCGGTCGTCGACGGCACCGCGAAGGGCGTCGACGTCTCCGAAGGGCACGAACTCGACGTCGCCGGGCAGCGGTTCGAACGGCTCGCGGTACTTGGGATTGTGCGTGATGGCCAGGGCGCCCATGGTCCGCCCGTGGAACGACCCCTCCATCGCCACGATGCGGGTGCGCCCCGTGAGGCGGGTCAGCTTGAACGCGGCCTCGTTGGCCTCGGTACCCGAGTTGGTGAAGAACACCCGGCTCCGCTCGGCGCCCGTGACCGCGGCCAACCGCTCGGCGAGCCGGATCTGGCCCTCGGACGCGAAGAAGTTCGACACATGGCCGAGCCGGCCGAGCTGGGCCGCGACCGCGGCGGTCACCCCGGCGTGGTTGTGGCCTAGGGCGTTGACCGCCAGACCGGACAAGAGGTCGAGGTAGCGGTTGCCGTCGGCGTCGTAGAGGTGGACGCCCTCGCCGCGCTCGAAGACCCGCTTCGGGGCGCCGAAGGCGTTCATCATGACGGCGGAGTACCGCGCCGTCAGGTCCGTCTGGTTCATCCGTGCATTCCTCTCGCGGGCAGGGCCGGGGAGTCGGTGACCATGGTCCCCACGCCCTCGTCGGTGAATATCTCCAGCAGCAGGCAGTGCGGGACCCGCCCGTCGATGACGGTCGCCGACGTCACGCCGCCCTCCACCGCGCGGACGCACGCCTCCATCTTCGGGATCATGCCGGCGTCCAGGCTCGGCAGCATCGCCCGCACCTCCGCGGTGCTGATCTGGGTGATGACCGACTCCTCGTCGGGATAGTTCGCGTACACGCCGGCCACGTTGGTGAGCATGACCAGCCGCTTGGCGCCCAGCGCGACCGCCAGGGCCGCGGCGGCGGTGTCGCCGTTGACGTTGTGCACCTGGCCGTCGCGGTCAGGTGCCACGGTGGCGACGACCGGGATGCGGCCGGCGTCGATGAGGTCGAGGATCGCCGCAGGGTCGACGGAGCGCACGTCGCCCACCAGGCCCAGATCGATCTCCTCGTCGTCGATGATGAGCCCGCGCCGCTTGGCGGTGAACAGCCCGCCGTCCTCGCCCGACATACCGACGGCGAACGGCCCGTGCTGGTTGATCAGGTTCACCAGCTCCCGACCGACCTGCCCCACCAGCACCATGCGGACGACGTCCATGGCCTCCGGCGTGGTGACGCGGAGCCCGCCGCGGAACTCGGACGCGATGTCGAGGCGGCCCAGCATCGCGGAGATCTGCGGGCCCCCACCGTGCACCACCACCGGCTTCACGCCGACGCGCCGCAGGAACACGATGTCCTCGGCGAAGGCGCGCTTGAGCGCATCGTCGGTCATGGCGTTGCCGCCGTACTTGATCACGACGGTCTGGCCGGCGTACTCGGCGAGCCACGGCAACGCCTCGATGAGGGTGGCGGCCTTGGCGATGAGCTCCGGCTGCTGCTGGGTGCGGGTCCTGGTCATCTCGGTTCCTGAGGTCTGCGGGGCGCGGGTCACGTCGAGTACTCGGCGTTCTCCTTGACGTAGTCATACGTGAGGTCGTTGGTGAGGATGGTCGCGGAAGAGTCGCCGGCATGCAGGTCGACGCGGACGTGGACGTCGCGGTGGCGGAGATCCACCAGTGCTCGGTCGTCGCCGATCTGGCCGCCGCGGCAGACCATGACGCCGTTGAAGGACACGTCGAGGTCGTCCGGGTCGAACGCGGCATCCGTGACGCCGATCGCCGCAAGCACGCGGCCCCAGTTCGGGTCGCCGCCGAAGATGGCGCACTTGAAGAGGTTGGAGCGCGCGATCTCGCGGCCAACGGTCTCCGCGTCGCGCTCGTCGGCCGCCCCGACCACCTCGATGGCGATCTCGTGCGCGGCGCCCTCGGCGTCGGCGATCAGCTGCCGCGCCAGGTCGGCGCAGACCTCGGTGAGGGCCGCTGCGAAATCCTGCTCGTCCGGGGCGACGCCCGAGGCCCCGCTCGCCATGAGCAGGACGGTGTCGTTGGTCGACATGCAGCCGTCCGAGTCCGCCCGGTCGAAGGTGATGCGGGTGGCCTCGCGCAGGCACCGGTCCAGCGCGGCCGCGTCGAGGTCGGCGTCGGTGGTGACGACGACCAGCATGGTGGCGAGCCCGGGCGCGAGCATGCCCGCCCCCTTCGCCATCCCCCCGACGGACCACCCGCCGCGAGTGACGCCGGCCTGCTTCGGGACCGTGTCGGTGGTCATGATCGCCTGGGCCGCGGCCGATCCGCCGTCCGGGGACAGCCGCGCACACGCCTCCGCGACACCGGGCAGCAGCCGGTCCATGGGCAGCCGCAGCCCGATCAGGCCGGTCGAGCACACCGCGACGTTGTCGGTGATGAGCCCCAGCTCGGCCGCGACGCGCGACGCGGTGGCCGCAGAGTCCGCGAACCCCGCCGCGCCCGTGCACGCGTTGGCTCCCCCGGAGTTCAGCACGACGGCCTGCACCTGGCCGTCGGCGACGGCCTGGCGCGACCACTTCACCGGCGCGGCGAACACCCGGTTGGTGGTGAAGACGGCGGCCGCCGCCATGCGGGGGCCCAGGTTCTGGACGACGGCGACGTCGGGCCGCCCGCTCGGCTTCAGGCCGGCGGTGACGCCCGACGCGGCGAAGCCGCGGGCGAGGGTGACTCCTGTGGTTTCGGTCATGGGCGCAAGCTTTCCAGTCGAGGGCTCGGTCGTGGGAGTCACGGCGCGACTCCCACCGCGGACAGGCCGGTGGTTTCCGGTAGTCCCAGTGCCAGGTTCATCGACTGCACCGCGCCGCCCGCGGTGCCCTTGGCGAGGTTGTCGATCGCCGAGATCGCGATGAGGCGACCGGCGGTCTCGTCGACAGTCACCTGGATCGAGACCCGGTTGGAGCCCACGACCGCCGCGGTCTGGGGCCATACCCCGTCAGGGAGGACCTCCACGAACGGCTCGCCGGCATAGGCCTCGCGGTAGGCGGCGGCGGCCGACGCCGCCGTCACGCCCGGGGCGATCGGGGCCGAGCAGGTGGCGAGGATCCCCCGCGACATGGGCGCCAGCAGCGGCGTGAAGGACACGCCGACGGGGGCGTCGGTGACGGTCGAGAGGTTCTGCACGATCTCGGGCGTGTGCCGGTGCCCGCCCCCGACGCCGTAGGGCGACATGTTGCCCATGACCTCGGAGCCGAGGAGGTGGGGCTTGAGCGACTTCCCCGCGCCGGAGGTGCCGCTGGCGGCGACGACGACGAGCTGCGAAGGGTCCACCAGGCCCGCGGCCACCGCCGGCAGCAGCGCCAGCGTGACCGCCGTCGGGTAGCAGCCCGGCACCGCGATCCGGCGCGCGCCGCGCAGGGCGTCGCGCTGACCGGGCAGCTCGGGCAGGCCGTAGGGCCACGTCCCCGCGTGCGGGGAGCCGTAGAAGCGTTCCCAGGCCTCCGGGTCGGTGAGCCGGAAGTCCGCCCCGGCATCGATGATGACGGCGGCGTCGCCCAACTGCTCCGCGATCGCCGCCGAGGAGCCGTGCGGCAGTGCGAGGAATACGACGTCGTGACCGGCCAGGACCTCCGCGGTCGTGGGTTGCACGATGCGGTCCGCCAGCGGGGCCAGGTGCGGCTGATGCGCGCCGAGGCGGTCGCCGACACTCGAGTTCCCGGTCACGGCGCCGATGCGGACCTCGGGATGCTGCAGCAGAATGCGGAGGAGCTCGCCACCGGCGTACCCGGTGCAGCCCGCCACCGCGACAGATATCGTCATGCCGGGAGTATTCCACATCTCCGATACTTATGCCATTCGAGGAATCATGATCGGCCGAGAAGTCGACGCCAGCCATTCGATGGGGTCGCGAGCCTGCCTCGTTGGCTGAGGTGGCGCCCGGCGGCGGAGCCGTCCGGGCGAGTCTCGAAGCCGACGCCATCCCCGTTCGCTGAGGTGGCGCCCGACGGCGGAGCCGTCCGGGCGAGTCTCGAAGCCGACGCCGCAGGCGTCGATCCACCCGACCCCAGCACGAATAGCAGCCCCACTCGGGCCCGGCGCCGGTCCAGGGGGTTGAGGGTGGAGTTCGGCGGCGTGTCGTGCTGGGGGTTGGCTCGTTCGCTGAGGTCGCGCCAGTCTCGTTCGCTGAGGTCGCGCCACACCCCGTTCGCTGAGGTCGCGCCCGCCGGCGGAGCCGTCCGGGCGAGTCTTGAAGCCGACGCCGCAGGCGTCGATCCCCCGAGCGCAGCACGGATGGCAGCCTTACTCGGGCTTCGGGGCGGTTGAGGGCGTTGATGGCGGAGTTCGACGGCGTGTCGTGCCGGTGGGGGCGCGGCGGTTCGCCGGCTGAGGTCGCGCCCACCCGTTCGCTGAGGTCGCGCCTGGTGCGGAGCACCCGGGCGAGTCTCGAAGCCGACGCCGCAGGCGTCGATCCCTGGACCACAGCCCCGATCAGAAATTGTCAGTGGCCCCCGCCATAATAGGTCACATGAGCGACTTACGGGATCTCGGGCAGCGATACTTCGCCGCGCTCTGGGACGCCGTCGGCACGCTCGACGGCGACGCCACCGCCGCGGTCGACCGGCTGAGTGGGCTGGTCGCCGCGGTCACCGAGGCCGAGGCGCAGCTCGCCGGACTCCGCCTCCACCTGCTCCATGAGGCAAAGCTCGCCGCGGCGGAGGCCGTGATCGACCAGGTCCGGCAGTCGGTGCGCACCACCCCCGCCCAAGCCACCGCCAGTCTCCGGCTCGCGCAGGACCTGTATGACAGGTTCCCGCTGATCGGCGCCGCCTTGAACGACGGCGCGATTTCGTTGGCGCAGGCCGACGCCATCGTCTCCGGCCTGCGCAAACTCCCCGGCCGGCTCACCCGGGCGGAGCTCACCCGCTGTGAGCAGGAGATCCTGCACCACGTCGACACCTTGGGCCCGTCCGAGTTGCGGGTGTTGGCGTCTCGTCTGGTGGAGATCATCGACCCGGATCAGGCCGATGCCGATGACGCGAAGCGTCTCGCTCGGGAGGAAACGGCGGCGCATCGGGGTCGGTTCCTGCGCCTGGCGCCGGACTATCACGGCTCGATGCGCATCACCGGACAGTTGCCCGTCTCCGACGCTGCACTGCTGACCGCGCAGTTGGATGCGTTGATGCCGGACGCGTCCACCTACACTGCCGTCGGTGAGGCCGCGTCACGGGACGCGCGTCGCGCGGATGCGCTGGTCCTGCTGACCCAGAAGGCTGCCTCGAGTGGCGCTCTGCCGGCGCATGGTGGGGACAGGCCGCAGGTACACGTCACCCTCGACCTCGACACCCTCACCACCGGCCTCGGTCGGGTTGGCCTGATCGGTCTCGACGACGTCGACGGCCTGTCTGCCGGGGAGGTGCGCCGGTTGGCGTGTGACGCCGGCATCATTCCCGTCGTGCTGGGCGGACCATCCCGGCTGCTGGATGTCGGCCGCACCTACCGCACCTTCACACCCGGCCTGCGTGCAGCGCTGGTGCAGCGCGACGGTGGCTGCGCGTTCCCCGGCTGCACCGCCACCCCGGCTTGCTGCGAAGGACACCACATCGTCCCCTGGTGGCAAGGCGGGGACACCCGGCTAGGAAACGGGGTACTCCTCTGCCCGCACCATCACCGCCTGGTGGAGCCCGATCCTCTGCAGTCGGAGCAGTCGCAGTGGCGGGTGGATCTGGATCCGGTGACCGGGCTGCCGTGGTTCACCCCGCCCCGGCATATCGATCCCGCCAGACGCCCGCGGCAACACTCCCGCTTCCGACTCCAACAGATCCGCGCCGGGGCACCACCCTGCCCAGAAGACGACCCGCCAGACACCGACCCAGCGGAAGTCGACCCGCCCGAGACGGAGTCGTCCGATGCCGACCGGTCGGACCTGGGCGATCTCATTCGCCGCTCCGCCGCCATCTGGGGCGACGGCACCTGACGACCCTTGGGGCTCGACGCCTGCGGCGTCGGCTTCGAGACTCGCCCGGACGGCTGCGCCGTCGGGCGCGACCTCAGCGAACGGGGTTGGGGGATCGACGCCTGCGGCGTCGGCTTCGAGACTCGCCCGGACGGCTGCGCCGTCGGGGCGCGACCTCAGCGAGCGGACAGGCACGACCTCAGCGAGCGGGGGTCGGGGGATCGACGCCTGCGGCGTCGGCTTCGAGACTCGCCCGGACGGCTGCGCCGTCGGGCGCGACCTCAGCGAACGGGTGGCGCGACCTCAGCGTCACTGGGGATTCCCGCGAGGGGGTGGGACGGTGGGGCGGCTGCGCGCAGTGATGCCCAACCCGAGGATCACCAAACTGGCGTCCCGCCTAGACAGAACTTGTGCCAGGGCCGCCCCGCCGGCACGCACCCGGACCCGGCCACGCCAGAGCAGGACCAGTGTGGGGAGACGGGAACCGACGCTCGGGCGGCCTCAACTACCCGCCCCCAGCGACGCACTCAGCCGAACACAACACCGGACAACAAGGGCCGCCCGGGCGACGGGTCACGGCTCCCCGCACCTTCAGTGGATGGGCCTTGGGAGATCGACGCCTACGGCGTCGGCTTCGAGACTCGCCCGGGTGCTGCGCACCGGGCGCGACCTCAGCGAGCGGGAAGGCGTCGGCTTCGAGACTCGCCCGGGTGCTGCGCACCGGGGCGCGACCTCAGCGATCGGGTTGGCGTCGGCTTCGAGACTCGCCCGGACGGCTCCGCCGTCGGGCGCGACCTCAGCGAACGGGAGGGCGTCGGCTTCGGCGTCGGCTTCGAGACTCGCCCGGGTGCTGCGCACCGGGCGCGACCTCAGCGAACGGGGTGGCGTCGGCTTCGAGACTCGCCCGGACGGCTCCGCCGTCGGGCACGACCTCAGCGAACGAGGCAGGCGCGACCTCAGCGAACGATGCCGGCGCGACCGGCGAGCCCGGCGCCACCGCAGCGACTGTGAACGCCATCTCACTCCGCGATGAGCTGTCCACAGACGCGGCTAGCCTGGATTTCCGCACAGACCCGTCTGGAGGCCCAGTGACCAACGCCGCCCGCACACTGCTCTCGACCCTCCTGCTCACGGCCGCGGTGGCCGTCGCGCTGGTCGGCTCGGGGGCTCAGTGGCTGGACCGGCTCGCGCACACGTCCGGCCCGCTGACCGAGATCATGGCCCCGCTCGCGGGCGACGGTCAGGTCCGCGACGCCGTCGCCGCGACGTTGACGGAGGGTGTCGCGGCGGACCTCCCCGACGTCGTCGGCGCCCTGCCCGGTGGCCAGGCCCGGATCGAGCAGCTGATCGCGTCCGCCGTCGAGGACGCCATGGATGACCCCGCCCTGGCCGAGGCCTGGGCGGAGTCCGTCGATCTCTCCCGCATCGACCTGGTCACCGACCTCGCGGCCTTCCGTGCCTCGGGCGGCGACGCCCCGACGCTGTGGCTGCACGTGGGGCCCTTCGTGGACCTCGGGCGGACCCGCCTGATGGAGTCGACGCCCGCGGCGCTGAGCGGCATCGTCGCGGGGCTCGAGTGGCAGACCGACCCACGCATCGCGCTGGGGCGGCCGGATCCCCAGCAGGCCGCGTGGGCCGCCGACGCGCTGGACGTCGTCAGCGGGTGGGTGTGGTTCTACGTCGCCGCGATCGCGCTCGCGCTGCTCGGCCTGGCAGTGGGGCCACGCCGAGGGCGGTGGGTCGCCTTGACCGTCGCGGCCGCGCTCGGCATCGTGGCCCTCTCCCTGGCCCGCCGGGTCGCCGTCGACGTGGCGGCACCCCAGGGAACCTGCCTCGTGACGGCCGTTCAGGGGCAGCTCACCGCCGGGGCCGTCGACTCGCTCCTGCGCTGGTCGGATCCCGTCCAGGTCGTCGGATGGGTCCTCGTCACGGTGGGGCTCGTCGGCATCGCACTAGCGCCCGGCCGGCGTCCGCCGTCCGTTAACTCGTAGCCCCTCGGCGGACGGCCGGGCGAGGCGGTAGGTTGACCGCCGTTCCCGCCACTCGAGGAGAATCATGTCCGACGTCACCTACCAAGGCATCGCGATGGTCGTGTACTTCGTCGCGATGATCGCCATCGGCATCTGGGCCTACTACCGCACCAGCGACCTGAGCGACTACATGCTGGCCGGCCGCAAGCTCGGCCCGGTCGCGGCCGCGCTGTCCGCGGGTGCCTCCGACATGTCCGGCTGGCTCCTCATGGGCCTGCCCGGCGCTCTCTACGCGGCAGGGATGGTCGAGTTCTGGATCGCGATCGGCCTCACCGTCGGCGCCTGGCTGAACTGGAAGTACGTCGCACCGCGCCTGAGGACCTACACGCAGGTGGCCGGGGACGCCATCACGATCCCCAGCTTCTTCGGCAACCGGCTCCGCGACACCACGCAGACGCTGCGCGTGACCGCGGGGATCATCATCCTGGTGTTCTTCACCTTCTACGTCTCGAGCGGCATGGTGGCCGGCGGCAAGTTCTTCAACGCGTCGTTCGGCATGGACTACCGCCTGGGCATGGTGCTCGTGGCCGGCATCGTCGTCGTCTACACGCTCGTGGGCGGCTTCCTCGCGGTCTCCTACACCGACATGGTGCAGGGCATCATGATGGTCTCCGCGCTGATCGCCGTGCCTGTGGTGGGCATGCTGCACGTCGGCGGCCCGGTGGCGCTGTACGAGACCGTCGTCGGCCTGGACCCCCACGCCTTCGCGCTGTGGGGCGCCACCACGACGATCATGGGCGTCGTGTCGTCGGTGGCCTGGGGGCTCGGCTACTTCGGGCAGCCGCACATCATCGTCCGGTTCATGGCGCTGCGGACGCCGGGCGAGGCCGTGGCCGGCCGCCGCATCGGCATCGGGTGGATGATCCTCAGCTGCCTGGGGGCCGCGGGCACGGCGCTGGTCGGCATCGCCGTCTACCAGCGCGACGGCGGCCGGCTCGCCGACCCGGAGACCGTGTTCATCGCCCTCGGCCAACTGCTGTTCCATCCCCTCATCGCGGGGTTCATGCTCGCGGCCATCCTGGCCGCCATCATGTCGACGATCTCGTCGCAGCTGCTCGTCACCGCGTCCGCGCTGGTGGAGGATCTGTACCACGGGCTCGTCCGGCGTCCGCTCAGCGAGCGCAGCGGCGTGCTGCTGGGCAGGGCCGCGGTGCTGCTGGTCTCGGTCGTCGCGGCCGCGATGGCGTGGAACCAGAACGACACCATCCTGGCGCTGGTCGCGTTCGCGTGGGCCGGGTTCGGCGCGGCGTTCGGACCGACGGTGCTGCTCAGCCTCTACTGGCGCCGGCTGACGGCCTGGGGCGCGCTGGCGGGCATGGTCGTGGGCGCGGTCACGGTCGCGGTGTGGGGCACGCTCGAGGGCGGCCTGTTCGACGTCTACGAGATCCTGCCCGGCTTCGTGCTCAACCTCATCGTCGCCGTGGCGGTGTCGCGGGTCACCACCCGCCCCGACGCCGAGATCGACGCCGAGTTCGACGAGCAGGTCCGGCTGCTCACTGCCTGACGGCGAAGGGGCCGCGCGGCGGCCGGGGCGTCAGCCGGGGCATGACCCGGACCGCCCACCCGGCCGCTGCCCAGCACAGCCCGCCCACGAGCGCCCCGGCGACCGTCAAGGGCCACGCGAGCGTGACGAGCGCGACCAGGCCCGGCGCCATGAGGAGCCCGGCCCCGTTGATCGTGGTCCACCGGGCGAGGTGTCGCGTGCGGTCCCGCTCCGGAGACAGGTCGATGCCGAGCGTCATGACGATCCCGGCCCCGAAGCCGTTGCCCAACGCGACGAGGGCCGCCGACGCCACGAGCACCAGCAACGCCGTCGACCGCGCACTCCCCACGGTTGCGGTGAGGACCGCCAGCAGCACGTATCCGGCGCCCGAGAGCAGAAGACACGGCACCAGCACGGCGGTGCGGCCGTAGCGGTCCATGAGGCTGCCGGCGGGCACGAACATCGCGATCTCCACCACGGCGGCGACGGCGAACACCATCGAGATCTGCGCGGCGTTCAGCCCGAGCGAGGCGCCCAGCAACGGCAGGATGAGCGGCCGGGCCACCCGCGACATCGCCAGCGGCACCGTGACCATCCCCGCGAGCAGCATCCCGCGTCCGGCCGTGAGCTCCGGCGCTTGCGGCGACGGCACCGGAGCCAGCCGCCCCGTCGCCTGCCGCACGGTCGGGCGCACCGCGCCCCGGTCCTGCGGGAGCATGGAAGTCGCCACCAGGACGGTCGCGACCGCCATCGCGGCCGCGTCGAGTCCGAGCACCCATCCCTCGTGCCCCAGGGCGATGACCCCTGCGCCCGCCAGGGGACCCAGGACCTGTCCGATGCGCATCATGCCCCCGAAGGTGCTCATCCCCCGGGCACGCAGCCGGGGCGGGAGGACACCGCCGAGATAGGCCTGGCGGCCGATGACCCACACCTCCCGGGCCAGCGAGGACACCACCAGCGACGCCACGAAGGCCGCCCGGTGCCAGTGGCCCGGCCCGTCGTCGTAGGCCGCGCCCACCACCGCGAGCGCCCCCAGCTGGGTGAGCGTCACGAGGACGCCGGTGGCGATCATGGCGCGCCGCTCCCCCACCACCGTCATCATGGCGCCCAACGGGATGGGGCCGAGGACTCCCGCGATGCCCGCCACCATCGTGATGGCCGCGGCGGCCGGGACCGTGAACCCGAGTTCGAGCGCGATGAGCGGGATCACCGGCAGGGATGCCGTCATGCCGATCGCCTGTGCCAGGGTCGGCGCGTAGACGGGCGCGACGAGCGACCCCAGGACGCGGCGGAGGTCGGCGTCGGGGACGCGGTCAGGCGTCACGCGGACCCATCATGTGAGGATCACCGGTGCACTGGCCCAGCCGCCCAGTGGACGGACGGCCCGCTCCCCCCGGCTCTCCGGGTCGAGGACGAGGTCGGTGGTGCGGTCCAGGACCTCCTCGAGCAGGATCCGCAACTCGAGGGTCGCGAGCGGCCGGCCCGGACACACGTGCGGGCCGGCGCCGTAGACGAGGTTGGCGTGCGCGTGCGCCTCGGGCGCGTACCGGTCGGGGTCCGGGAACACCGCGGGGTCGCGGTTGGCGTCGGTCCACTCGACGGTGAGCCGGCTGCCGGCGGTGACGGGGCAGCCGCCCACGACGGTGTCCGCCGTCGCCACGCGCCGGTTGCTGAGGAACGGGTCGTCGCGCCGCAGCAGCTCGTCGATCGCGGCGTCGAGACGGGCCGGGTCACCGCGGCGGGCCCGCACGTCCGCCTCGATCGCCGGGTCAGCGGCGAGCTGATGCAGGATCACCCCCACGCACAGCGCGAGCGACCCCAGATCGCCCCCGGTCCAGTTCCGCAGCACCGAGACGATCTCCTCGCGGCTGAGATGACGCCCGTCGACGGTGTCGCGCAGGAGTTCGTCGGTGACGTCGCGGGGCTGTGTCGCGGGGTCCGCCAGTCGGGGCTCCACGACGCGCCCGATGATCTCGTCGAACCTCTGGGCCACCTCGGTGGTGCGGGCGAGCTCTCCGGACCTCGTCGCCTCGGCGTTGTCGGCCACCCACCGCACCAGGTCCTCCTCCAGTTCCGCCGGCCAGCCGAGCCAGGCCAGCATCGCCTCGACGGCGTAGCGAACTCCGAGACCCGAGACGGCATCGACGGCGCTCCCCCGCGGCAGCTCCGCGACGAGGCGGGCCGCGATCCGCCGGCAGGGGCCCGCGAGCGTCGCCATCCGGTCGGGGGCGAAGTACGGGTCGAGGACGGCACGGAACGCGGCGTGCTCCTCGCCGTCGAGATTGTTGGGCACCTGGAGGAACCGCGACACGTCGCTGGAGAAGGTCTGCGGATCGCGCACGACCCGGAGCACCTCCGCGTGCCCTGTCACCCGGACGGTGCCGTCCTCGTCGATCATGGCTGCCATGCGGCCCACGGTACCGGGCGGCGGGCCGACCCCGGTGGCCGTCCGGCTCAAGCGGCGGCGGTCGTCATCCCGCGCACGACCAGTCCCACGCCCCACGCGAAGTCCCGGTCGGCGGCCGTCGGCTCAGGTGCCGGCGTCAGCCCCAGCGCCGCCATCTGGGCGGCGGTCTGCTCCTGCGTCACGTGCCCCAGCACGAAGTGGAGCAGGGCCGCCATCGTCGCCGACGGCTCGGCGATGCCCCCCGCCGCCAGGCGCTCGCGGCCGTCCGCGCACGGGTCGACCGCACCCAGGCCGAGGGCGCGGGTGGAGGCGACGAGTTCGGCGGCGTCGCGGTGGGCCAGGAGGGCGCGCCGCAGCGTATGCGCCCAGGCTGTGACCCAGTCGTCGAGCGAGGGATGGTCGCCGGGGGCCAGGGCGTCGGCCAGGATCTCGTCGGCGACGGCGGCCAGCAGCGACTGCTTGTTGGGCACGTGGTAGTAGAGGGCGCCCGCCTGCACCCCCAGCGCGTCCGCGACGCGCCGCATGGACACGTCCGCCAGCCCGTAGCGGTCGAGGATGTCCAGGCCTGCCCCGACGATCGCCGCCCGCGTCAGCGCCATGCGTGCCCCACGCACAGCCTGGTCATGGCGTCTCCAGGCGACGCTCGAACCAGCCACATGCCGCGACGGGGCGGTAGCCCAGGCGCCGGTTGATGGTCAGCATCCACCGGTTCTCCGAGGCGTTGCCGGTGATGAGCCGGCGCACGTCAGGCCACGCCTGCGGCACCGCGGCATGGTTCGCAGTCTTGGTGAGCAGTCCCAGCCCGTGGCCCCGGTGGGCCTGGACGACGAGCGTCTCCCACTGGTCCGCGACGGGGCGGCCCTGCTCGTGCACGAGTCTGGTGAAGGCGACCAGGCGTCCGGTGGGGTCGTGGCGGGCCGCGGTGAACAACAGGTCACGCCCGCCGGCCAGGAAGCTCTCGTCGGCGCTGCGTACGCGCTCCGGGTCGACGACCGACGGCTCTGCGTCCGCGTCACCCATGGGCACGTCGGTGCTCATCGCCACCTGCAGCTCGGCCATGTCGGATCGCCACTCGGCCGGGGTGACGCCCCGCCACTGCACGAGCGAGTACTCCTCCGGGACCACCGCACGGGCCTCCGCCACGTCGCGGTCGAGGTCCGCCTGGGCCGGCAGATCCAGGCCCGAGAGGGTTTCGACCTGCACCAGGCGATAGCCCAGGCCCAGGAGGAACGCCGCGGGCTCGCCGTCGGGGTCGATCACGCCGTCGCCCTCCACCCCGCTGAGCCGCCGAGGGCCGGTGGGCTCCAGCGGCTCCCACGTGAACGCCTCGAACGTCCGCCGGCCCCCGCGGCGCGCCTCGTCGAGCATGGCGGCGTGCAGGGACGTCCCGACGCCGGCGTGGCGGAACGCGGGGTCCACGACGATGCTCATGCCGGCCCGGTGCAGGTTGTCGCGCTGCGGCAGTTCGAGCCTCCCGACGCCGACCACGCGTCCGTCGTCGGTGCGCGCGGCGTAGCGGACGTGCTGGAAGTAGGAGGGGCGGCTCCCTTCGGACCAGCGTGCGAGCGGGCCGTCGGCGAGGTCCTCGTCTCCGAACATGTCGACGACGACGCCGCGCCACAGCGCCGCCTCGGCCTCGACGAGCGCGAACCCGGGATCCGAGGGTGATGCCGGGTGCTCGTGGCGCGTGATGTTCACGGACCCGAGCCTACCCAGCCTCGAGGCACCCTGACGGACGTGCCGGAGCGGTGCTCAGGCGCGCTGCTCGGCCCCGAACCTGTCGACGGCGACGGCCACCGCCGCCTGACGCGCCTGAGCCGCCTCAGCGTCGGTGAGGGTGCGGTCCCCGCGGAACCGCAACGCGAACGCCAGCGACTTGCGGCCATCCCCGATCTGGTCGCCGGTGTAGACGTCGAACAGGGCGATGCTCTCCAGCAGCTCCCCGGCTCCCTCGACGAGCGCGGCCTCGACCTCGGCCGCGGGCACGTCGCGGTCCACGATCAGCGCCACGTCCTCCTTGGCCAGCGGGAACGGCGACAGCGTCCCGATCGTGCCGCCCCGGTTCGCCATCGACAGCAGCGCGCCGAGGTCGAACTCGACCGCCGCCGTCCGCTCGGGCAGGCGCAGCGTGCGCACAACCTCGGGGTGCAGTTCGCCGGCGTGCCCGATCACGACGCCGTCGACGGCCAGTTCGGCGCAGCGCCCCGGGTGCCACGGCGCCCGGCTGACGGCGCGCCGGGTCACGCGGCGGCCCACGGCCGCGGCGGCCGTCTCCGCGAACGCGACGACGTGCGTCCAGTCCGCCTTGACCGCCGGCCCAGACCATCCCGCGGCGGTCCAGTTCCCGGTCACCACGGCCGCGATGAGGTGCGGCTGATCCGGGATGGCCGCCTCGATCTCGGCCAGCAGCGCGTCGTCCGGGCGCGCATGCACCGCGGGGCGCGGGGCGACCCGCTGCTCCCCGTCGGCGAGGAAGGTGCGGCCCTGTTCGAAGATCGCCAGGTCCGTCAGGCTGCGCGACGTGTTCCGGGCCACGGCGGCCAGGAGCCCGGGCAGCAGCGTGGTGCGCAGGTAGGGGTGGGTCTCCGCGAGAGGGTTGGCGAGCCGGATGAGCCGGCGGCGCGGGTCGTCAGCCGGGATGCCGAGCTGATCGAGTTCCTCCTGCCCAGCGAACGGCAGGGTGAGGATCTCGGTGAAGCCCAAGGCGGCGACGGCGCGCAGGACCGCGCGGCGGTCCCGGATCACGGGGTCGAGTCCGCCGCCCCCGGGCGGCACCGGCAGCCGGAGCCCGATCCGGTCGTAGCCGATGTGGCTGCCGACCTCCTCGACGATGTCGTACGGGTCGACGAGATCCACCCGCCAGCTCGGGATGTCCAGCGTCAGCGAGTCGCCGAGCGCCGTGACGCCCACGCCGGCCGCGGTGAGCAGACGCACGGCCTCCTCCTGGTCGACCCGGGTGCCGAGGACAGCGCCGATCAGCCCCGCGCGCAGCGAGATCCGGTGCGCCGCCGGGGCGCCGCCGACGACGGTCTCCGCAGTGACGGCTCCCCCACCGTGCTCGGCCAGCAGCGCCGCGGCGCGGTGCGCCGCCGCATAGGGCAGTTGCGGGTCGACGCCACGCTCGAACCGCTTGGACGCCTCGGACGGCAGGCCGTGCCGCCGGAACGTCCGCGACACGGTCGCGGGGTCGAAATGCGCCGCCTCCAGGACGATGGTGGTGGTCGTGTCCGACACCTCTGTCGTCTCGCCACCCATGACGCCCGCCAGGCCGATCGGGCCGGAGTCGTCGGTGATGAGGAGGTCGTCGGCGTCCAACCGGCGGTCCTGGCCGTCGAGGGTCCGCAGCTGCTCCCCCTCCTGGGCCAGGCGCACCCGGATCGGGCCGCGGAGCCGGGCGCCGTCGTAGGCGTGCAGCGGCTGCCCCGACTCGAGCATCACGTAGTTGGTCACATCGACGGCGAGCGAGATGGAGCGCACGCCGGACGCGCGGAGGCGGTCCGCCATCCACCGCGGGGTGGGCGCGGAGGGGTCGATGCCGTCGATGGTCAGGGCCACGAACGAGCGGCAGCGGTCCCCGTCGATCTCGACCGGGTAGCCGCCGGTGTGCGGCTCCGGCAGCGGCTGGCGGTAGGGATCCGAGTAGGACACGCCCGCCGCGATCGCCGCCTCGCGGGCGAGTCCGCGCAGCGAGAGGCAGTAGCTGAGGTCCGGCGTCACGTCGATGTCGAGCACCTCGTCGGAGCTCCACAACACCTCGACGGCGTCGGCGCCGGGCTGGGCGGTGCCGGCGGGCAGCACGATGATGCCGTCGTGGTCGTCACCGAGGCCGAGTTCGCGCTCCGAGCAGATCATGCCGTCGGAGACGTGGCCATAGGTCTTGCGGGCGGCGATCTCGAAGTCGCCTGGGAGGACCACCCCGGGCAGCGCCACGACGACGAGGTCACCCTCGGCGAAGTTGTGCGCGCCGCAGACGATGCCCCGGCTGGCCGGGTACTCATCGGTCGCGTCGTCATTGTGGTCGCCGACGTCCACCCGGCAGTACCGGATGGTCTTGCCGTTCTTCTGCGGCTCCTCGGCGAAGGTCAGGACCCGGCCGACAGTGAGGGGGCCGGTCACGGGCGACCCGGTGGACTCGACGTGCTCGACCGTCAGGCCGACGCGCGTGAAGCGGTCGGCCAGGACGCCGGTGGTGACGTCGGGCGGCAGCGTGACGAGGTCGCGCAGCCAGGACACGGGTGCCTTCATCGGGCTCCTCCCAGGATCGAGCGGCTGAAGCGGATGTCGCCTTCGACGAAATCACGCAGGTCGGGGGCGCCGGTACGGAACATGACCGTGCGGTCCACGCCCATGCCGAACGCGAATCCGGAGTAGACGTCCGGGTCGATGCCGCAGGCCTGGAGCACCCGCGGGTTGACGACGCCGCAGCCGCCCCATTCGATCCAGCCCTCGGACCGGCAGGTGCGGCACGGGCGGTCCGGGTTGCCGACAGACTCCCCGTGGCACACGAAGCACTGCAGGTCGACCTCCGCGCTCGGCTCCGTGAACGGGAAGTAGTGCGGCCGCATGCGGGTCTCGACGTCGCCGAACATGGCCCGCGCGAGGTGATCGAGCGTGCCGCGCAGGTCCGCCATCGAGATGCCCTTGTCGACGACCAGGCCCTCGAGCTGGTGGAACACCGGCAGGTGGGTGGCGTCGTACTCGTCCGCGCGGAACACCTTGCCGGGGCTGATGACGTACAGCGGCACCCCCCGCTCGAGGAGGGCCCGCACCTGGACGGGCGAAGTCTGGGTGCGCAGCAGCGTGCCGGCCGACGGCGGGTCCACCCACAGCGTGTCCTGCAGGGCCCGGGCTGGATGGTCCGGGGCCAGGTTGAGCGCGTCGAAGTTGTACCACTCGGCCTCGAGCTCGGGGCCGTCGGCCACCTGCCATCCCATGGCGACGAAGACGTCGATCATCTCGTCGATGAGCGTGGTCACGGGGTGCAGGGCCCCCTGCGGGGCGAGGTGCACCGGAAGGGTGACGTCGACCCGGTCGGCCACCAGGGCCTCCTCGAGTTCGGCCGCGGCCAGCTCCTCCTGGCGCTGCGCGATGGCGCGCGCCACGGTCCCGCGCGCCTGGCCGATCCGCTGGCCGGCCTCCTTCCGCGCCTGCGGCGGCAGCGCCCCGATCTCGCGGTTGGCGAGGGCCAGCGGCGAGGTGTCGCCGGCGTGGTCGTGCCGGGCCGCCTTCAGCTCTGCCGTCGTCGTCGCCTGGGCGATCGCGGCCAGCGCGGCCTCGACGGCCGCGTCGACGGCGGTGGGATCGAGTGCGGCGACCTGCTTGGGGTCGAAATTGTCATTGGGCCCGGACACTGTCGGGACCTCCTTCACAGGTTTCGGCGTTGGGCGGAGGCGGTGGCGTAGAGGCACACGGCTGCCGCGCTCGACAGGTTGAGGCTCTCCGCCTGGCCCCACATTGGCACGGCGACGACCTCGTCGGCCAACCGTGCGTCCTCCGCGGGCAGACCCCACGCCTCATTGCCCATGATCCACGCGACGGGGCCGTTGAGCTCGCCCGCAGCGGCCTTGAGGTCGAGGGGGGCACCTTCGCCGTCGGCGGCCAGCACACGCATGCCCATCGCCTTGACGCGCGCCACGGCCTCGGCGAGCGGCACACCGGCGAGGATCGGCATGTGGAAGAGGCTGCCCACAGTGGAGCGGACGGTCTTCGGGTTGTAGATCTCGACGCTGCCCGCGGTGAGGATGACCGCGTCGGCGCCGAAGGCGTCGGCGCAGCGGATGACGGTGCCCGCGTTCCCCGGGTCGCGGACCTGCGCGCAGATCACGACGAGGCGGGCGCCGTCGAGGGCCTCCCACCCGAACGCGAGCTGCCGGCAGACCGCGAGGATCCCCTGCGGCGTGACGGTGTCGCTGAGCTGGCGCATCTGGTGCTCGTCGGCCTGCCACACGGGCACCGAGACACCGGCCAGCAGGTCGGCGTGCTTGGCGGGGTCGTCGACGATGACCTGCTCGACGATGTCGGCGGCGGCGAGCGCCTCCCGCACCGCCTGGCGGCCCTCGACGAGGAACTGGCCGGTCACGTCGCGCCCGCGGCGTTGGGTGAGACGACGAACCGAACGCAGCACCGAGGCGGGCAGGCCGGGTGCGGCGTCCGGTTCAGTCGTCACGGGGACGAACCTCAGGCTGCGGCGGGCTGGTTGTCCTTGGCGACAGCGACCAGGGCGTTGAACGCGGCGGTGTCGTTGACGGCCAGCTCGGCCAGGATCTTGCGGTCCACCTCAACACCAGCGGTCTTGAGGCCGTTGATGAAGCGGTTGTACGTCATGCCCTCGGCGCGGACAGCGGCGTTGATGCGCTGGATCCACAGGCTGCGGAAGTCGCCCTTCTTGGCGCGACGGTCGCGGTACGCGTAGGTGGCGGAGTGGAGCATCTGCTCCTTCGCCTTGCGGTACAGCCGCGAGCGCTGGCCGCGGTAGCCGGAGGCGAGTTCGAGGACTTCACGGCGCTTCTTCAGCGCGTTCACAGAACGCTTCACGCGTGCCATGGGGTTCTCCTTGGATGTGGGGGTGGTTCAGGGGATGGATCGCCGCGGCGCACCGGGCGGGGTGGCTCGGCTCAGCGGCCCTTGTGCTTGCCCAGCAGCTTGCGCACCTTCTTGGCGTCCGGAGCGCTGACCGACTCCGGGGCCGACAGGCGGCGCAGCCGCGTCGAGGGCTTGTGGGCGTTGAGGTGGCCGAGGTTGGCCTGGCGACGCAGGAGCTTCCCGGTCCCCGTCGTCTTGAACCGCTTCTTCGCGCCGGAGTGCGACTTCATCTTCGGCATATCGGGCTCGCTTTCTCTCTTGTTCGACCTCAGAGGTCGATGTCTGGATCCATGTTGTCGGCGGGACCGCGCTTCTTCTTCGCGGCCGCAGCCTGGGCGGCGGCCTGGGCGCGGAGCTCTGCCTCGAGGCGGCGCTCCTCCTCCAGGGCGTGCTGGCGCTCCGCCATCCGGCGGTCGCGATCGGCCGCGTGCTCGGCCCGGGCCTCGGTCTTCTTCTTGGTGGGCCCGAGCACCATGAGCATGTTGCGGCCGTCCTGCTTGGGGGCCGACTCGACGTAGCCGAACTCGGCCACGTCCTCCGCGAGACGCTTGAGCAGTTCCATGCCCAGCTCGGGGCGGGACTGCTCGCGGCCACGGAACATGATGGTGATCTTGACCTTGTCGCCGGCCTTGAGGAACCGGACGACGTGGCCCTTCTTCGTCTCGTAGTCGTGGTTGTCGATCTTGAGCCGGAGCTTCATCTCCTTGGTGCTCACGTTCGACTGGTTGCGCCGCGCGTCGCGTTCCTTCTGCGCGGCCTCGAACTTGAACTTCCCGTAGTCCATCAGCTTGGCGACCGGCGGCCGAGCCATCGGCGCCACTTCGACAAGATCCAGATCGTTCTCCGCCGCCAGACGCAAGGCGTCCTCGACGCGCACGATGCCTACCTGCTCGCCGTTGGGGCCGACGAGCCGGACTTCGGGTACTCGGATGCGATCGTTGATCCGCGGTTCAGTGCTGATGGGTCCTCCAGGGTGAGATGGTGTGCGCACCGACGCGCAAAAGGCCTCCGCGCAGGCGGAGGCCACGACACCCTGAAGGGCACGGTAGACCCGGCCCGGGCGACCCGGCCACCGATGGCGGCTCAGGTGGGAGGTGACTCCACTTGTGCGGACGGCAGAAGCCGTCGGATAACTCGCAGGAGTCTACGCCCCGGCCGCCTCAAACTCCAATCGCCGGGTCGTCGGCCCGCGCCCAGCCGAAGCGGCCGTCGTCGAACTCGACGAGGGAGTGCCCGTCGGCGAGCATCGCGACGACGTCCTCCCCGACCACGAAGGGGATGGGTCCCGCGGGGTCGATCAGCAGCCGGTGCGCACCCGCGGGCTCGACGGTGGCGCTCAGTTCGTCCAGCAGGCACGGCACCGGCCTCGCGTCCGCGCGCCACGCGCGCAGGGAGTCGTAGCCGGTGAAGGCCACCAGATACGTCTGATCACCGTCGTTGAGGGTCACGGCCGCCAGCTCGGCGTGACGGTCGGGGTCAGGATGGTCAGTCTCGTCCCCGCTGGCCACCACCGGGAGCAGCAGCCGCGAACTGCACAGCGCGACGACGGCGCGCAGGTAGGCGAGCGTGTCCCCGTCGGAGCGCGCGATGGCGGCGCGCACGATCGGGTCCGGGGCGCCGTCGTCCCCGGCGAATCGCGAGTTCGGCTGGGCGAGCGAGCGCAGTTCCTGAGCCATGACGGTGAGCCTATCGCCCGGGCCCGCGTCGGGGCCGTGTGCCAGACTGGGCCCATGCCCACGACGCTGCTGCTCACCATCGGCCTGACCATCGTCATCCTGGCGGTCGCGGCCGGCCTGACCACCAGGGCCCATCGCGCCCGGCCGGCCCTCATCGGGCTCGGGCTCGCGGCGGTGGTGGTCGGCCTGTACCTCACGGGCCTCACGCAGCTGGCCGCGGACCAGACCCTCGCGGTCGTCGACTGGTTCCAGCGCACGCCGTGGACGATCCTCACCTCGTGGGGGGTCGGACTGCTCGGCGGCGGCGCGCTGCTGGTGCTGATCGGCGCCTTCCTCCCTAAGGGGCAGCGGCGTCCCGCAGCGAAGGCCGCGCAGCCGGCCGCGCCGGCGTCGTCACCGCGGCCTCAGGTCCAGGGCGGCCAGCCCTCGCAGCAGCCAAAGCCGCAGAAGGCGCCCAAGGGACTGGACCCCGAGGACGCCGAGATCGAGGAGCTGCTGCGCAAGCGCGGCATCATGTGACCGTTCAGTCGTCCTCGGGCCGCGGCGCGGGTGGCGGATCCAGCAGCGCCGGATCGACGTCGCTCGAGGTCGCGCCGCGCTCCACCAGCCAGCGGCGCAGGTCGACCAGCTTGGCCTGACCGCCGGCACCCTCGAGCGACTGGATGGCGAGCACAGGGCGGCGCTTCAGTTCGCCGTCGCCCTTGATCAGCAGGGACGCCCACGCGTCCCCGGGGCGCATGCGGACCCCGGCGATGCTGGCCACCGGATGCCGGTGCAGGAACGGCCCGTTCCGGACGACGACCTGGTCGCCGTCCGCCCAGAGCCGCGAATAGCCGATCGACAGCATGATCGCCACCATGAGCAGCACGAAGAACAGCAGCGTCCCGGCCTGGGCCCAGGTGACGCGGTCGCGGACCTCTTTACCGAGCGCCCACCAGCCGAACAGCGCCGACGACATCAGGACGATCGAGAGCACCACGCCCGTCATGAGCGCGGGCCCGCTGGCATACGACAGCCGCTCCGGGAGCGGCCGCTCGCTCACAGGCGGCACGCCGCGAGCTCGGTCAGCAGGATGCCGCGAGCCCCGGCGTCGTAGAGCCGGTCCATGAGGAGGTGGGCGCCCTCGCGCGGCACCAAGACCCGGACCGCACTCCAGCCGTCCTTGGCGAGGGTGGAGACCGTCGGCCCCTCGACGCCCGGCGCGAGCGCGATGGTCTCGGCCAGGTTCTCCTGCTCCACGTTGTAGTCCATCATCAGGTAGTTCTGGGCCACCAGCACCGAGGTGAGGCGGGTCTCCAGCCCCGCGACGCCGGGCGGCAGCTCCGCGTCGGCGCGGCGGATCAGGACGGCCTCGGACGTGCAGATGGCGTCGCCGAACAGTTCGAGGCCGGCGCGCTTGAGGGTCGTGCCGGTGTCGACGACGTCGGCGACGACGTCCGCGACTCCGAGCCGGATCGCCGACTCCACGGCGCCGTCGAGCTTGACCATCTCGGCGGAGATGCCACGCTCGTCGAGGTAGGCCTCGAGCAGGCCGGGGTAGGACGTGGCGACGCGCTTGCCCGCGACATCAGCAACGGTGAGCTGCGACCCGCCGGGGGCGGCGAACCGGAACCGGGAGCCCCCGAAGCCCAGCGCCATCATCTCGATCGCCTCGGCGCCGGAGTCCAGCAGCATGTCCCGGCCGGTGATCCCGACGTCGAGGTGGCCACGGCCGATGTAGACGGCAATGTCGCGGGGGCGCAGGTAGTAGAACTCGACGCCGTGGTCGGCGTCGATCAGCGTCAGGTCCTTGGCGTCGGTGCGCTGGCGGTAGCCGGCGGCGCGCAGCATGGCCGCGGCGGGCTCGGCGAGGGCGCCCTTATTGGGGACGGCGATGCGCAGGAGGCGTTCAGTGCTCACGGGTGGCCTTCGTCAGAGGTAGCGGTAGATGTCGTCGAGGTCCAGGTCGAGGGCCAGCATCAACACCTGCAGGTGGTAGAGCAGCTGGCTGATCTCCTCGGCGGCCTGCTCCTTCGACTCGTATTCGGCGGCCATCCACACCTCGGCGGCCTCCTCCACGATCTTCTTGCCGATGGCGTGCACGCCGGCGTCGAGGCGCTGGACGGTCCCGGAGCCCTCGGGGCGGGAGCGTGCGGTCTCGGTCAGTTGCTCGAAGAGCTGGTCGAAGGACTTCACGGCCCGCAGCCTACCGTCTACAGCCGGATGCCCAGGAGGGCGTCGACGGCGGCGGTCATCTGCGGGACCGCGTCGGTGTCGTCGCTGTCGACGCTGCCGCTGGCCGCCACCCACGCGTCGACGGCGCGCAGCGCGGCGGGGGCGTCGAGGTCGTCGCGCAGCGCGCGGCGCATCTCGGCGATCGTCTCGCCGGCCGGCAGCGCCGTCGGGTTATTGAGGATGCTGCGCCAGTGCTGGAGCCGGTCCGTGGCCGTGTCGAGCTGGTCCGCGGTCCACTCCCAGTCCGTGCGGTAGTGGTGGTTGAGGAGCGCCAGCCGGATGGCCATGGGATCCGCTCCGCCGTGGCGCAGGCGGCTCACGAGTTCGAGGTTGCCCTTGGACTTGCTCATCTTCTCGCCGTGCAGGCCCACCATGCCCGAGTGCACGAAGGCTTCCGCCATGGGTTCCCGGGACGCGGCGACCGCCTCGGCGGCGCACATCTCGTGGTGCGGGAAGATGAGGTCCGACCCGCCCCCCTGCACGTCGAAGGCGGGGCCGAGGAAGCGCAGGGAGATCGCGGTGCACTCGATGTGCCAGCCCGGGCGGCCGGCGCCGAGCGACGACGTCCAGCTCGGTTCGTCGGGGCGGGCGAATCGCCACACGAGCGCGTCCAAGGGGTGGCGCTTGCCCGGGCGGTCCGGGTCGCCCCCGTTGTCGCGGAACACGTCGATCATGCGCGCCTCGTCGAGGTGGCTCACACCGCCGAAGCCCGGGGCCGCGACCGTGTTGAAGTACCAGTCGGGGTGGTCGCCGTCGTCCACCTGGTAGACGAGGCCGCTGGGCAGGAGCTGCTCGATGAGTTCGATGACGCAGGAGATGGACTCCACGGCGCCGATGTAGTGGTCCGGGGGGATCACCCGCAGGTCCTGCATGTCGCTGCGGAACAGCTCGATCTGGTCCTCGGCGAGCTCCTCCCACTCCTGGCCCGTGGCGGCCGCCCGCTCCAGCAGCGGGTCATCGACGTCGGTGACGTTCTGCGTGTACGAGACGGTGAGCCCGAGGTCGCGCCACACGCGGTTGACCAGGTCAAAGGTCACGTAGGTGTTGGCGTGCCCGAGGTGGGTGGCGTCGTAGGGCGTGATGCCGCAGACGTACATCCTGGCCGTGCCCTCGGCCGGTCCGACGGGGACCACCGCCTGGGCGGCCGTGTCGAACAGGCTCAGCCGCCCGGGCACCTCCGGGGTCGGCGGCAGGGTCGGGACGGTGACGGGGGCCCAGGCATACATGTCCCCCAACTTAGCGTGTTGGTTGACGGTTAAAGCGGCGGCCACGGGATGGCGGGACGCCCCCCTCCCGGGAGCGGGAACACCCCGGAGGCGAGCACCGCGCGGGCGCGGGATCCCAGGGCCTGCCACTCCCCGTCGGTGAGGCCAGGGGCCAACGGGTCCGCCAGATCCGCCACCAGGCCCACCAGGGAGAGTTCGCCGTCGGTCAGCGGGTCGCCCGCCCATCCCCACAGGATCGTCCGCAACTTGGGCTCGGCGTGCAGGGTCAGCCCGTGGTCGACGCCGAGAATCCGGTCCCCCGCCGCCAGGAGGTGGGACGCCTTGCGGTCCGCGTTGTTGGCCAGGACGTCGAAGAGGGCGACGCGTCGCAGGCGGGCGTCGTCGCGGTGGGCGAGGATGACGGGGCGGTCGTCGTCGGTGACGGCGCTGAGGATGGGCAGCCACTCGTGGGTGATGTCCTCCGGCGGGACGAGGTCGATCGCGTCGGTGGGGCCGGCGTCGATGAACAGCTGCGCGGACCCCTCGCCGAGCGGGCCCTCGCACCACACCGTCGGCGGCACCACGCCGAGTCCGAGCGCCTCGGACAGCGCATAGGCCGCGACCTCACGCCTGCCCAGCGTCTCCTCCGGGAAGTCCCACAGCGGGGTCTCCCCCGCCACCGGCTTGTAGATCCAGCGGGTGCCGGCCGAATCCTCGGCGAGGAAGGTGCCGTTCGAGGCGTCGAGCAGCCTCCCGACGAGCCGGAGGTCACCCGCGGGCGCCGTCATGTGAACAGCGGCCCACGGTAGCCGTTGGCCCGGGGGCAGATGTGCCCGGACGGGTCGAGCGGCTGCCCGCAGGCCGGGCAGGCCGGCCGCCCGGATGCGACCACCAGCTCGGCGCGGGCGGAGAAGTCCCGCGCCATCGTCGGGGTGAGGAGCACCTGGACCAGCGAGTTCTCGTCCGTCTCGTTGTCGACGTCGACCGAGAACAACTCCACGACGATGCGCCCGCGTTCCTGGTCCCAGGCGAGGCCGATCGCGGCCGCCCGGAAGGCCACCTCGACGGGCGCGTCCAGGGGTCCCATGTCGGCCGGCTCGCGCCGCTCGGGCACGTCGTGACCCAGCTCGGACAGCTGGTCCAACACCTCGCCGACCCGCAGCCCGAGCAGCTGCGCCTGCTGCTTCTCCAGCGCCACGGCGGCCAGGCGGTTGCCCTGGGCGACCTGCAGCAGGAACAGCCGCTCCCCAGGCTTGCCGACGGTGCCGATGATGCAGCGGTCCGGGCGGTCGAACTCCAGCAGCATGATCCCAGCCTAACCGCGCGCCCGGGACCCCGGGGCGACGTCGCCACCGCCGACGCTCGGCGCGGTGCGGGCCGCCAGCAGGGCGGCGAGGTCGCCGCCGGCGTTGATGCAAAGCACCATCGGCCGCTCGGCCCCGTATTCGACGACGCTCACCCCGGCCGGAGCGACGTTCAGGCGTTGGAAGTCGTCGAAGGGCATGCCGCACGCGTGGGCCAGGACGGCCTTGATCGGGTCGCCGTGCGAGAACACGACGACGACGTCGTCGGCGCCGTGCCGGGTCGCCACACCGGCGACGCCGGAGGTGCACCGTTCGAACATTTCCAGCATGCTCTCGCCGCCCGGGAAGCGCACCGACGACGGGGAGGCCTGGATGGCGGACCACAGTCCGTCACCGGCCAGGGTCGCCAGCGACGACCCGGTCCAGTCGCCGTAGTCGCACTCGGTCAGGTCCTCGAGCAGGCCGGCGTCCGGGAAACCGGCGAGTGCCGCCGTCTCCCGGCAGCGCTGGACGGGCGACGTGTACGCGGCCGCGACGCGGATCCCGCGCAGCAGGTCCCGCAGGGCGGCGGCCTGGGCGCGACCGACGTCGTCGAGGCCCACACCGGCCATCCGGCCGGCGAGCACGCCATCGGCGTTCGCCGTCGAGCGACCGTGCCGGATCAGCACCACCTTCGTCATGGCCGCCAGCGTAGTCGTCGCGGCGCAACGCCCCGGCGGTACAGTTGGCGGTCGGCTGAACGAAGGGACTGTGACGTGGGCTGGTTCGAGGCGATCGTGTTGGGCGTGGTCCAGGGGTTGACGGAGTTCCTGCCGATCTCATCGAGCGCCCACGTGTCGATCGTCGGGCAGCTGCTGTTCGAGGGCCGCGACCCCGGCGCCGCCTTCACCGCCGTGACTCAGCTGGGGACCGAGACCGCCGTGCTGGTGTACTTCCGCCGCGACATCGCCCGCATCATCACGCAGTGGTTCGGCAGCCTCCGCGGCACGGTCGACCGCTCGGACCCCGACGCCCGCATGGGCTGGCTCGTCATCCTCGGCTCCGTGCCCATCGTGGTGCTGGGGCTGCTGTTCCAGGACGCGATCGACACGTCGCTGCGCAACCTGTGGATCACCGTCGCGATGCTGGCCGGGGTCGCGATCTTCCTGGCCGTGGCGGACCGCATGGCGAGCGACAACACGCGCGACCTCACACGGCTGACCTGGCGCGACGGCGTCCTGTTCGGCCTGTTCCAGGCCGCGGCCCTCATCCCCGGGGTGTCGCGCTCGGGCGCCACCATCTCGGGCGGCCTCTTCCTCGGATACACCCGGGAGGCGGCCACGCGCTACGCCTTCCTGCTCGCCATCCCGGCGGTCTTCGGGTCAGGGATCTACAAGCTCAAGGACATCGGCGCCGACGAGAGCGCCGCCTGGGGCCCGACGATCGTCGCCACGATCCTCGCCTTCTTCATCGGCTACGCCGTCATCGCCTGGCTGCTGCGCTACATCTCCACGCACAACTTCCGCATCTTCGTCCTCTACCGCCTGATCCTGGCGGCCGTCGTCGCCGTGCTGATCCTCACCGGCGTCCTGCAGGCCTGAGATGCAGCACCGTCCGCTGGGCTCGTCGGGGCTGCAGGTGTCGCGGCTGGGCCTCGGCACCATGGCCTGGGGCCGCGACGTCGAATGGCCGCAGGCCAGGGACCTGCTGCGCGACTTCGTCGACGCCGGCGGCACCCTCGTGGACACCGCGCCCGCGTACGGCGCGGGCGTCGCGGAGAAGATGGTCGGCAAGGCCCTCGCGGGCGGGCTCCCCCGCGAGGCGCTCGTCATCGCCACCAAGGCTGGCTTCGTGATCCGCGACGGGCGGCGCGTCATCGACACCTCGCGGGGGGCGCTGCTGTCCGACCTCGAGCAGTCGCTCCGGCGGCTGGGGACGGATCACGTGGATCTCTGGCAGGTGCATGCATGGGGCGACGCCCCCCTCGAGGAGACGCTGTCGGCCCTCGACTCCGCCGTCGCCCGGGGAATGGCGCGGTATGTGGGCGTGTCCAATTTCGTGGGCTGGCAGACGGCCACCGCCGCGACGTGGCAGGACGCGGACCGGGCGAGGACGCCGATCAGCAGCGTCCAGGTCGAGTACTCGCTGCTGGCGCGTCGCGCGGAGGTGGAGGTGGTGCCCGCGGCGAGGCACCACCGCCTCGGGCTGCTGGCGTGGTCCGCGCTGGGTCGCGGCACGCTCACGGGCAAGTACCGCGGCGGCCGGCTCCCGCGCGACTCCCGCGCCGCCTCGGATCACTTCGGCTGGTTCCTGGAGCCGTATCTCCAGCCCAGGTCCGCCGCCATCGTCGACGCGGTCGCGCACGCGGCGCAGGGCCTGGGGCTGACCCCGGGTCAGGTCGCCTTGATGTGGGTGAGGGACGCGCCGCAGGTGGCATCCGCCCTCGTGGGGCCGCGCACCACCGACCAGCTGGCCGAGCTGCTCGACGCGGAGGACAAGACCCTCGTGCCGCCCATCGTCTCAGCGCTCGACGACATCTCTGGCGGCACCAACGCCTACCGGTGACCCGTCACACGACGTCGAAGACGACATGGTGGATGCCCGCGTCATCGATGGTGAGGCTGAGGGTGCCGGTGGCGCCGGCGAGGTCACCGGTGCCGCTGCCCGGCACCAGTTCGTAGCGGAGTTCCTGGACGCCCTCGCGCATGCTGCCGAACTGCTGGAACGCGACCGATCCCTGGCGGCCGCCGATCTGCCCCTCGAACATCTCGAGGGCGACGTAGCCGGCCTCGCCCTCCGTCGGTTCTCCCGCCGACAGCATGAAACCGCGGCTCGCCCCCGCGGCGTCGCCCGACCAGACCTTGACGAACTCGAAGCGGCGCGTGCCCGGCAGGAGCCCGTCCTCGGGCGTGATCTCGATCTCGAACGTGGCGTTGACGACCATGGGACCTCCTCGACGGGTCACAGCCTACGGCGATTTGCGAACCCCCACCCGCGACCTGCTAGAGTTCCTTGTCGCTCCCCCATCGGGGGTGTCACTCGTCCGGGTGGCGGAATAGGTAGACGCGCTAGCTTGAGGTGCTAGTGCCCGTTAAGGGCGTGGAGGTTCAAGTCCTCTCTCGGACACTTGTCTTGACCCCTTGTCAGAACGGCGAAACGCCGGATTGACTAGGGGTTTTGCTTTTGAAGGGCTCCTTCAGTCTCCGTCAGACTGGGTCAATCTGTAGCATCTTGCTCGCACGTTCATCGCACGTTCGTCGCACGAATTTCACGGCTGGGGGTGGGGCAGATGAGGTTCGGGTACGTTCGCAAGCTCCCGAGCGGCCGGTACCAGGGGAGCTATTTGGGGCCCGATGGGAAGCGGCACAACGGCCCCAGCACCTTCACCCACAAGGCAGACGCCCAGGCCTGGATCACGGGTGAGCGACGACTCGTGGAGTACGGCGCCTGGACCAGCCCCGCGGCACGCGCTGAGGCTCTGAGGTAGGCCGAGCAGGCCGAGGCTGAGCGGGCGGCGGCCGAGGCCCGAGCCGTCGAGGTGCTCCAGAACACTCCAACGGTCAGTGAGTGGATCGAGAGGTGCATCAGTGAGCGTCAGTCCCGGTCCCGACGCCCGATCAAGCAGACCACGGCAGACAACTATCGCAAGCTCGCGCGGCTGAATGTGACCGGGACTCCTCTGGGCGGCATGCGGGTGACCGAGGTGCGGCGCGCTGACGTCCATGAGTGGAGATGGGACGGGCCGCCCAGCCGCACCCGAACCCAGGGAGCGAAGGCGTACGAGCTGCTCGTGTCGGTCTTCGACGACGCCGTTGTGGCCGAGCTGATCGAGACCACGCCGTGCACCTTGAGGGGGGCTGGGTCACCCGAGCGGTCTCGTGAGCCGGAGTCGTTGTCGATGGAGGAGGTCGACCGCTTCCTCGCGGCGATCGACCTGCCGTGGGCGCGCGCGGCGCTGACCATCCAGGTCACGTGTGGCCTGAGGATCGGGGAAGTGCTGGCGTTGCGGGCGAAGGACCTCGACTTGGAGGCCGGCACAGTCACCGTCGCCGGGACTGTGGCCAAGATCGGCGAGTCGGGGCAACGCTCGCTGGTGGTGCAGGCGCCCAAGACCCGGGCATCGCTTCGGACGCTGTCGCTCCTGCCCGACACGACGCCCGAACTGCGCCGGTGGCGACGTTCACTGGGCGAGCTCAAGCCCACTGCGTTGCTGTTCGCCGACCACGTCGGCAGGCCACTCAACGACGATGTGCTGCGACGCGTGCAGAAGAAGGCCGCAGCCAGCATCGGCCGCGCCGAGTTGAAGGATCACGATCTGCGCGCCACAGCAGCCACCCTGGCAGCGGCCGCCGGGGCGTCGGTGCGGGAGATCCAGTCGATGCTGGGCCACACCACGCCCTCCATGGCCCTCAAGTACCAGACGGCGACCAGGGAACGTGACGCTGAACGAGCCCGGAACATGTCGCTGCGATGGCAGGACGCCCGAGCCGCATCGCCGTCGCCGGAGTGACAGTTCAGCGCTGAGCGAGTGCGGGCGACGCCGACAAGACAGGCCCCCCGCGATGGCGGCGGGAGCGGCTAAGGCGCCATGAAGGGGCGTTCGCCTCGAAGCAGAGCGTCGATCTCACTGAGGTCCACCAGCACGCGGTAGCCGTTCTCGTAGCGGGTGAGTCTGCCCTCGGCAAGCCGGCGCTCAAGCGAGCTGCGAGAGGACCTGCAGGAATGGCACGAACTCCGGCCACGCGTTCTCCCACAAACGCACGATCGCCGGATACTTAGCGCCCCATACTTCGGTGAACTCCAGGAACCGGTCCTCGGCCGCGGACACGGTGTCGGCGGTGTAGATCGGCCGCAGCGCACGGGCCAGCTTGTCCCAGTCCTGCCTTGCCGCGTACCGGAACGACCCGCGGATCAGGTGCACCACGCAGGTCTGCACGATCGTTTGCGGCCACACGTTGCCCACCGACTCGGGCAACCCCTTCAGGCCGTCGCACACCAGCATCAACACGTCGGCGACGCCGCGGTTCTTGATCTCGGTCAACACCTGCTGCCAGTACTTCGCGCCCTCGCCGCCGTCCCCGGCCCACAGCCCGAGGATGTCGCGGTTCCCGTCGACAGTGACCGCCAACGCGACGTAGATCGGCCGGTTCGCGACCTGCCCGTCGCGGACCTTCACATGAATCGCGTCGATGAACACCACCGGATACACCGGGTCCAGTGGTCGGTTCTGCCACTCGCCCATCGAGTCCCGGACCTTGTCGGTGATCGTCGAGATCGTGGTCTTCGACACCTCAGAGCCATACACATCGGCCAGATGCGCCGCGATGTCGCCATGGGTCAGCCCGCGAGCCGACAGCGACAACACCACGTCCTCGATCGCCCCCAAACGCCGTTGCCGCTTCGCCACCACGACCGGCTCAAACGACCCGGCCCGATCCCGAGGCACAGCGATCTCGACCGGACCGGCCTTCGTCAGCACCGTCTTCGACCGCGTCCCGTTACGAGCGTTCTCGCTGCCCTCGACCCGCTCGTGCTTGTCATAGCCCAGATGCGCGGTCATCTCGCCCTCCAGCGCCGACTCCAGGACCAGCTTGGTCAGCTGAGCCAGCAGCCCGCCCTCGCCCTCCACGGACAGCCCCAGCCGCTGCGCGTCGCCCACCAGCTGCGCCACCAAATCCTTGTCCACCAGCGGGGGCGTTCCCGTCGACGTCACCTGGTCCTCGACCTCCATCACGACCGCCCCAGCGACCGGCTCAACCTGCATCCCCATCGGGTACCTCCTACATCGGAGTTACACCGGAAAACGTACAGTCCCGATCCACGCGGCCGTTGCCCGTGCATTCGGAGCACTACCGGTCCGCCGGCGTCCGGATCGACGCCTCACTCGTTGACAGCACCCCTCGCGTGCTGGTCGACCCCGAACGAATCCAGGAAGTCCTCGGCAGCCTGCTCGACAACGCGCTCCGCTGCACCCCGGCCGGCGGCACCGTCACCATCGCCGGTCGGCCCAGCCCGTCCGGGGACTCGGCAGTCATCACGGTGACCGACACCGGCCTCGGCCTCACCCCCGCCGAAACAGGGCAGATCTTCCGCCGCTTCGCGAAAGCTGCCGACAGCCCCGGCAGCGGCCTCGGGCTGACCATCGCCCGCGCCATCGTCGAGGCCCACCACGGGACCCTCACCGCCGACAGCGCCGGCCCCGGCACCGGCGCACGATTCACAATCACCCTCCCTGCCAGCCGTTCCTACTCGCGCCCCCCACTGAAGGCAGGCGGAACTGGCAACACCCAGTCCCTCTGATCCACTCGTTGAGGCGGATCAGGCCGTGGCGGGACAGGAATGCCGTTTGGCTTGGGATAAAGGTAGCTACCACCAGAAACTTCAAGCCGAGCCAGCCTGCATCAGCCCTCAATGCCCGAATCGCGCACGCCGACGAACACCTTGAACACGTGAGCACCACCCATCGCGGCAGATCCGGACGTTCGACTCCAGCGCGACCAGGGTTTTCCAGACCCGGGTGCCGGGTGATTGTGGTGCTGATCTAGCGTCCGGTTATGAACCGGGGACAACTGATCCGCATTTTCAAGTGCTTCACCGCAGCACTGGTCCTCGCAGGCTGCACCGGAGGCGGAGCTGTCCTGAAAGTTCCTGACGACACCATCGCGGTATGCGCAGGTGTCCTGCCCGGCAAGGTCGAGCCGTACTGGTTCGGTGTCTCGGTATCGAATGCGGGTCAGAGCCCGATCACGCTGAAGGCCGTCCACCTTGGGGAGCAGGATCACATCCTGATGAACGACGCCTTCGCCGTACCTGCGGTGAGACTCGCTGACGGAACCATGCTGGGAGTGGGAGTCATGCACAATCCGGCGGAGGAAAGTTCAGACTTGTGGGCCGGTCGCCAATCGGTAGCCGGGTACGTCATCGCTCCCGGCGCCCATGTGGATCTGGCACTCGGTTTGTCTCGTGACGGGGCCGAGACCGGACGGGTCCACAGCCAGATCGTTACATATCGGGTCGACGGCGAACGCTACGATCGCAACGCGACCTCCGAGCTGAATCTTGCCCTCACGAACGACTGCGAGACCCTCGACGACGTCCAGTAGCACCTCCTTCATCTGCGCGGCAATACAGGATGTTCAGATGCGGGATGAGCCAGGGCTAGCCTGAAGACGTGCTTCGGCTTCAGGTTCCCTCGCGAGACGAGTTCGCGCTCCGGCAGGCATGGCTGCTCGACCCAGAGATGATGGCCTACAACGCCGGCTGGCAGATCTCCCACGCTGGGTACGACCCCGGCACAGGCTGTATCGACTGGCCAGAAGATGACTGGCCGGCCTTCGAGGCGCGGCTCGCGCAACCGGCGTCACAGCAGGGTTACTACTTCGTTCAAGAGGACGAGACCAGCGAGTTCCTTGGCCATGTCCACTACGAACTCCACACCGACGGCGCGGCTCACATCGGGCTCAACGTGATACCTGCTCGACGTGGAAGTGGGCTTGGCATGAGGTTCATGAATCTCCTCCTCGAACGTGTCTGGCAAGACACTGAAGCAGCAGTGGCCATCAACGAATTCGAGGATGGTCGACTCGATGCCGTGCGGCTGCACCGACGCTGTGGCTTCGTCCCTGATCCGACCACGTCGAACTTGTACGGCCGCCCAACCCGCACCTGGCGCCTTCTCCGCTCCAACTCCCAGTAGTGCGCGCGGTCGGCGGCGAAGTTGGATGCAAATCGGTCATGCTCGTGGGCTTGCCAACGATCAAGTAGGCGCGATGCCTCAGCGCAGGTCGATCCTCATGAGCACGCGCGGGAAGCCGTTGATCACGGAGTCGGTGTCTGCAGCCTTGCAGAACCCGGCCTTCTCGAACAGGGCGCGCGTGCCGACGTAGGCCATGGTCAGGTCGACCTTCTGCCCTTGATTGTCGACCGGGTAGCCCTCGATCGCCGGCGCACCCGAATGTCGGGCGAACTCCACTGCACCTGCCAGAAGCACGTGGGAAAGGCCCTTGCCGCGGTGCCCGGGCCGCACCCGGATGCACCACACCGACCACACGTCCAGGTCGTCGACGTGAGGGATCTTGCGGCTGTTCGCAAAAGAGGTGTCGTCACGGGGGTGGACCGCTGCCCAGCCGACGACGTCGTTGCCGTCGTAGGCGAGCACGCCGGGCGGGCCCTGTTGCATCAGCTCAGCCACCTTCTCGCCACGCTGGGTGCCGAGCAGGGTGTGGTTCTCCCTCGCGGGGATTCGATAGCTCAGGCACCAGCACACGTTGGCGTCAGGACGCTTGGGTCCGAGCATCGTTGCCACGTCGGCGAAGTCCGTCGCCGGTCGTACCCGGATCCCCATGGCCTCCACCCTGACACGGCCTCCCGACAGCGGCAACACCCCCGCCGCGGCATTGAGGGCGGGCGGTCGTGCTCGGGTGACCACCAAAGCCGACAGGCTACCCTCGCACACCGCGGCAGATCCGGATGTTCGACACCCTCTGCCGGCCTGCTCGGATCGGAGCCGCAAGCGTGTCACTGCGTCAGTCTGTGCCAAAGGCGGATGCGCCGTCATGTGGGAGCGCGCAGCGCCGGTCTCTCGGAGCACGTCTTGCCACTACTCGTGTCACGCGCCCCAAGGCCAGTTCAGCGAGGGGGCAACTTCGGACGGGATGGGAATATGATCCACATCCCTTGCCCCGACGAGGCGCTTAAGCAAGCGCATTCGGCTCTTCTCAGTTGACGACACTGCGCCCTTGCGAACCTCGGCCAGGGGCCACCATTTCAACGCACCGGAATCCCCCGCAACAACGAGGACAGGCACGTAACCCTCAGCCAGCGGAATCATGCGCTCTCCCGACGACGCCCAGCCAGCCGCCACAATTCGATCGAAACGAACGAAACCCCGTCGTGTGAGAACGCCCCGGGACGTGACCACGACCGCGAAGGGCCACCCGGAAAGCCAAGCGAAGACACCCGCGGCCACGCTGAGGGCCACAGTCACCCAATCGAGTCCTTCGACGATAAGGAGGCCCACCACGCAGGCAACCGCCAGCCAGCCCACAAAGGCGGCAGACCCCCAGCCCAGCACGACACCGGGTTGCGTCACGCCACGCCACGGTCCCGCTGCAGCGCGTCGCGCCGTGGATACCTCATGCAGCCATTCGTCTGGAGAGATCAACGCCACTTGGACACCCTATCCATCGGTCAGATCGGATCAGAAGCACACGAGATGAGAGACGAACGGGTCCTACTGAATCCAGGCGTGCCGGGTACCCCCGAGGTCCACAACGACGTGCTGGCCTCTACCAGCAGTGGCTCTGAGTCACTACTCGGGGAACCGAAGCCGAAGGCTACCCTCGCACACCGCGGCATGAGCGAGCATGGCTGCTGTCTGCAGCAGAATGGGGTCATGACCATGACCTTGCTCGAGGGTGAACCCGCTGCGGGGCCTTGGCGGGCCCTCGACACTGCCGAGCTGGTCAATCACGTTTTACAGGTGGCCGGGCAGCCGCTGGGTCGGCCGCAGATCGTTGCCGTGGACGGCAGGGGAGCCTCAGGTAAGTCGACGCTGGCTGCTGAGCTGAAGCGGGCCGTCGCCCGTTCTGCGGTCGTGCACACGGATGACCTGGCCTGGCATGAGCCGTTCTTCGCCTGGGGGCATCTGCTGCGCGACGAGATCCTGGTGACACTGCACCGTGGGGAGGGTGTGCGGTTTCAGCCGCCGGCGTGGGGGCTGCATGGACGCGAAGGCGTGATCGAGGTTGCCGCGGAGGCGGACTTGGTCGTCATCGAGGGCGTCGGCGCAAGCCAACGCGAGTTCGAGCACTTCGTTGATGCCTCGATCTGGGTGCAGTCGGACTTTCAGGAGGCCGAGCGGCGGGGGATCGCTCGCGACATGGCCGAGGGTGTGAACGGTGATCGCGAGCAGACGATCGCGTTCTGGCACGAGTGGATGGCACATGAAGTGCGGTTTCTTGCCGAGCAACGTCCGTGGGAGCGGGCCTGCCTGGTGGTTGCCGGTTCCCCAACCATCGACCTCGATGAGGGGCAGTTCGCCGTAGCGCCTGCACCTTCGAACAACCCGTGGCTCTGATGGTAGGTGCCCCCGCATCTGCCAACGCGACAGTAGCGTGCGGCCACGCTCAGTGCGGCAGATGAGGATGCTGCACGGTGGCGGCTCCCGGTGTCCATAGGATGTCTGCGTGGACGACGAGGACGAGGATTTCACCCCATGGACGCCGGAAGGCGCGGCATTGCTGCTTGAGTCCGCAGACGCCTTGGTTGAGGCGATTCGGACCCATGCGTCCGCCATCACCAGTCTTCGAGGAGACGAGCAGAGCGGGGAGGTTTTCGCGGCCGGCGATCGGCTTCGCCGTGCCGTCCGGGCTTACGCCGACGCCCAGTTCGAGTACACCGGCACCGGCTTCCCCCTCGGCATTGTCCACGAGTTCGATGAGGATGAGGGTGAGGACGTCATCGATATTGGCCCGGTCGCCGGAGTGTCGGTGCTGCGCCGAAATGACTATGTCGTCACCAACGAGGCGGCAGTCATGAAGGCCGGGCGAAAGGCGTACCGGCGGCTGTGGCCAGCAGAGGATGCCGCGGCCGCGGCCGCGGACGTGACTCACCTGGGCCGTGCCCTCTACCAGATCGCACACGCTGAGGGCTGGGACAGCCTTGAGCAGGTGAAGGGACTGCAGCCGGTCGGTGGAGTCGTCGTCGTGCAGTCCTCTGACGAGCTCCTCAGCGCCGATCCGGACGAGTGGCCTGAGGACAACCTGTTCAGACACGACGACGACCGCCTCCTGTATCGGCAAGACGACGTCTACAGCGGTTAGCTCAATCGCCCTCGCCCAGCGGGGGCGATACCGGCCTTGTCGCTGCGCGGCCTGGCAATCCTCCGGTCGCGCCTCCCGGCTGGCGGCAGATCCGGTAAAGCTACCGTGGTAGGAAGTCTGGTAGTAGGCTGGTCGCATGAGTCAGGTGAAGTTGAGTGTGAGTCTCTCCGAGAGCGAGGTCGCAGCCCTGGACAAGTACGCCCACGCTGCCGGCCTGAAGTCGCGCTCCGCGGCCATCCAGCAGGCGATCAGGCTACTCGGCGACCCAGAACTCCAGTCCGCCTACGAATCAGCCTGGCGGGAGTGGGAAGACTCCGGGAACGCCGACGCGTGGGAGCCCGCCGCGGCCGACGGGATGGCTGATGCTCCGCGGTGAGATCCGGTTGGTCGATCTGGAACCCGCCCGCGCGGGAGAGGCGGACAAGCGTCGCCCTGCGGTGATCGTCAGCAACGACAACGCCAACGCCACCGCGGCGAGGCTGGGGCGTGGCGTCGTCACCGTGGTCCCCGTCACCAGCAACATCGCCAGGGTCTACCCCTTCCAGGTCCTCCTCCCCGCTGACGAAACAGGCCTGCACGTGGATTCGAAAGCCCAAGCTGAACAAGTTCGTTCGGTCTCGGTGGAACGCATCGGCCCCGTCACTGGCCGGATTCCCACCCACCTGCTGACCCAACTCGACGACGCCCTGCGCCTGCACCTCCACCTCTGACCACACGCTCGCAGCGGCAATACAGGATGTTCAACGGGAGGATCGAGACGCCGGCCGTGTGTCGCTTCCGACCCAACCGGTTCTCTCCTGTGGTTGGGCTGCCTGGGTCCGAACTTCTCCGCGACCACCAAGCCTCCTCTAGGTCAGAGGATCGAGCCGACATCTGATCCTACGGTGGGGTAGGCGGCGGTCATCGATTTCAGTTGATGGGTTGTCAGTTCGAGCTTCATGGCGAGGCCGAAGAAGTTGACCAGTTCGCCGTACTCCGGGCCGAGCAGGTGTGCGCCGACGATCCGATCCGTGGATCGGTCGATAAGGATCTTGGTGGCCGCGGTGGTCTCACCGATGCGGTAGTTGGAGTACCAGCCGCGGGTGTCGCGGTAGCGGACGTCGACGTCGATGCCCTGGTCTCGGGCTTGTTGTTCGAGCATTCCAACTCGAGTGAGTTCGGGGATCGTGAACACCGCTGTTGGGATACCCGTGTAGTCGGGGACGGTCTTGGTGGCCTTGAGCATGTTGGAGGCCGCGACCTTGGCTTCGATCACTGCGACTGGGGTCAGTGGCATGCCGGGGGTGTTGGCGGCGTCGCCGGCGGCGTAGACCGCGGGGTTGCTGGTGCTTTGCAGGTGAGCGGCTACCCGCACTCCTCGTTCGTCCCACTCGACTCCGGCGGCGTCGAGGTCGAGGCCGGACAGTTCGGGGATCCGGCCCGCACCGTGCACGATGAGGTCGAACTCCACGTCCTCGGGTCGGCCGGATCGTGCCAAGCTGACCTGGTAACCGCCACCGGACTTCTCGATTGAGGTGATCGTGGTGGAGCGCCACAGCTCGATCCCGGCCTCGGCGCCGCGGTTGCTGAGGAGCTCGACGAGGTCGGGGTCGAACGCCTTGAGCGGCCGCGGCCCGCGGTCGAGGATGACCGGGGTGCTGCCCGCCCGCGCCGCGATGTGAGCGAACTCGAACGAGATGAAGCCACCACCGACGAACAAGATCCTCCGTGGCAGCGCTGGAAGGTCCATGAAGGCGGTGCTGTCGACCAGATGCTCGTGACCGGGAAAGTCCAGCGGCCGTGGACGGGCGCCCGCGGCGATCAGGAAGTGAGCTGCGTCGTAGGACCTGCCGTCAATCGCGATGGTGTGCGCGTTCGTGAACCGCGCCTGCCCGTGGAGCGTGTCCACACCGTTGCCCGAAAGGCTGTCCTCCATGTTTCGCGGGACCGGGTCGGTGAAGCCGTGCTTGTGCTTGATCAGATCGGCCCAGTTCATCGACAAGCCGGCGTCGTCGATTCCCTTGCCCCGCATCAGTCGGGCGCTGTCGATGATCTCGGCCCCGCGACGCAGGATCTTCTTCGGGTCGCACCCTCGAAGCGCACAGGTGCCGCCGTAGGGAAGCGCGTCGACGATCGCGACCCTCCAGCCCGCGGAAGCGCACTTGTTCGCCGCCGCGACGCCGGCCATGCCGGCACCGATCACGATCAAGTCATAGCTGCGCGTCATCAGGACAGCACCTCGGCCACGCCGAGCGCAGCCCGGAGTTCCTGCATCGTGGGCGCCCCCGCCAGCCCATCGGGCGTGCGGTAGAGCCGACAGGACAACCCGACCCCGTCGCCGGGTTTGGCGAAGATGTCGACGCCCTCGACCAGGATGCTCGGCGAGCCGTGGAACCCCAGCCGCTCCGCCTCCTCGAGCGTTTCGACGCGGAGTCGCGTCACCACGACATCGGGGCGTTCGTTGGCGATCGCTGCAAGTCGCTGGTCGGCGACCTTCCAGTTGGGGCAGTCATCGAAGTACAACAGAGAGACGTTCATGGTGCGACGCTAGACCTTGTACCGTGGTAGAAGGTCAAGGGTTAAGGGGGGCGAGATGTTGATCGGTGAGCTTGCCGACATTGCCGGGGTGACGAGCCAGACCGTGCGGTTCTATGAGCGCAGGGGCCTGTTGCCGGACGCCGAACGAGGCGCCAACGGGTACCGCGTCTACGACGAGGCCATGCTCGCCCGGTTGCGCTTCATCAACGTGGCCCAGGCCGCCGGGCTGACACTGTCCGAGATTCGCAGCATCATCGCCCTTCGCGACGACGGGCACATGCCCTGCGCGCACGTGGTTACGCTCATCGACACCAAGGTCGCTGACGTCCGTGCACGGATCAAACAACTTGCCGCGCTGCAAACCGAGCTCGAAGCACTCCGCGACCACAGTGAGCTGCTCGATCCCGCCGACTGCGAAGACGACGACATCTGCCACATACTCTCCTCAGCGAAGTAAGCCCTCGACGGGGACAAAGCACAGACGAGGCTCTCCAGCGAAGCCCAACGCTCGCTACGGCCGGTCCAGACATCCGCCATTCGGCATCAAGCACGTGCGTGCGGTCACGACCGTTGACCTCGACGTCCCCACATGGGCATGTCCGTGATGCCACGCACGCCATTCGGCATGAGAGTGAAGCGGGGGAGTGTCCAGGGAGGCCTCCGGCCGGACCCGGGGATGATTCGAGGCCAAGCCCGCCGACCTCTTCAGAGAGGGAGTTGGGTGGCGGCGTTCTCTTCCCAGGCGTCTTCGATGCGGGTGTAGATGCCGATGGAGGCCAGGTCCTTGTGCCGGGTCTGTCTGGCGATCTGCAGGGAGGTGGCGCCGCGTTTCGCGGCGTAGGTGACGAACCCCGCCCGCAGGGAATGCGCCGAGAAGCCGGTGGCGTCGAGACCGGCCCGGGTGACTGCCTGGGTGATCAGCCGGGACAGGCCGTCGGGGGTGAGGCCACGGCTACTGACGCGGTTGCCTTTGGAGACGGACCGGAACACCAGGCCTTCGGTGATGCCGGCGACGGTGAGCCAGTTGCGTAGCGCGGTGACGGGGCAGTAGTCCTGGCGGGCACCCCAGGGGAGGACCACGAGCTCAAGGTCGCCGGTCTGGTTGGTTTTGGAGCGGGTGAGCTCGATCACCAGGCCCCGTTCGTGGGGTTTGATCTGATCAACCTCGAGGGCGGCGAGTTCGGAGGCGCGCAGCGCGGACACGAACCCGACCAGCAGGAGTACCCGGTCCCGGATTCCGCTGAGCGAGGGCTCATGGTCGCGGGTCTTCCATTTCGTCATCGCCGGGCAAGCATCAACGACGTCGAGGAGGAGTGGGGGCATGAGGGGGCGGGCCTGGTCCGGGGGAGCCCCGAGCTGGCGGCGGATCCCTTCCCAGACGGCGATCACGCGCGCGGTCTGGGTGGGGTCGGGATGGTTACGGACCTTGTGGGCGAACCGGATCGTCGACAGACGCCGGCTGATCGTGCCGACCTTCGCCCCGGCGGTGGCCAGCGCCGAGATGTAGCGGGAGATCGCGATGTCGGTGGCGGGCAGCGCGATGTGGTGGTTGTCGCGGCACCAGGTGACGAACTCGGTCCAGTCGGAGCGGTACCCGCGCAGCGTCGACGAGGCCCGCGACGCCGAGGCGAACGCGGCCTCGGCCGCATCCAACGACAGGTCCTCCGGCAGCAGCACCCCCGCCTGATGATCAACGGCGACCAGACCAGCCGCACTGTCCAGGGACCCTGGGTGCCCCTCAGGCATTCGACTCGTCAGGTAGCTCGAGTTGCTCGGCGAGCCAGGCGCGGGCGGCGGCCTCGGCGGCCGGTTTGGCGGCTGTCAGGGTGGGCTGGACGCCGCGGGCAATGCGGGTCACCAGATCGGTGCTGCCGGTGCGGTAGATGGTGAGCGTCCAGGTCCAGCGGCCGGCGGTGCCGCGCTGGGCCATCAGCTGCAGATCGTGACGCTCAGAGATCGGCAGGTTCACACCCCACGCCGACTTCGCCCCGGAGCGGTCGTGGCCCCACTCGTACGGGGGCAGCGGCACGTCATCGCGGGTGACGAGTTGGTGTCGGCGTCGGGTGGCCATGCCTGGATCCTACCGGTTATTACATCGGATTCTCTGGATAATCCGATGTAATAGCCGGTCGCTAGCCTCGTGCTTTCACGCCGGTGGGTGGACAGTAGCGGGTTGAGATAGCGAAAGTGCCCCTGACTTGGGATGATGTGACTTGACTAGAGAACACATCGACCAAGATGGGGGCACCTTCGAGGTGAACAGTACCGGTTTGTATCCCAGGGTTCATGTTGATACCGCGAAGGTGGCCGCGGTGGCCCAGGCCGGCGGGGTCCTGCTCACGGAAACAATCCGCGCCGCGGGGCTGGATCGGGCCCTGTCGGAGGCGTTGGTGGGGTGGCGGAAGCCGTTGGCGGTCCATGACCCGGGCAAGATCCTGCTCGACCTGGCGGTGTCGCTGGTGCTGGGCGGGGATGCGTTGAGTGACGTCGCCGTGCTGCGCGGCGAGCCGGGGGTGTACGGCCGTGTGGCGTCGGATCCGACGGTGTCGCGGCTGATCAAGGCCCTGGCCGAGGATGCGGACAAGGCGATCAAGGCGATATCGGTGGCGCGGCAGCAGGCCCGAGCCACCGTCTGGGGTCTGGCCGGTGTCCATGCGCCCGACCACGGCGCTACCGCTGAGCAGCCGCTGATTATCGACTTGGATGCGTCGCTGGTCACCGCGCATTCGGAGAAGCAGCAGGCTGCTCCGACGTTCAAACGCGGGTTCGGGTTCCACCCCCTGTTGGCGTTCGCCGACCACGGCACGGACGGAACCGGCGAAGCACTCGCGGTCCATCTGAGGCCGGGGAACGCGGGCTCCAACAAGGCTTCGGATCACATCGCCGTGACCAGGGCCGCGTTGGCGCAGCTCCCCGACCAGAACCCGCGGCCAGGACGCCGGGTGCTGGTCCGCGCGGACGGCGCCGGCGGCACGAGAGACTTCACCAAGTGGCTGACCGGGCGAAGGGTCGTGTACTCGGTCGGGTTCACCCTCCCCATGGACACCCCCGACCTCTACCACGAGATTCCCGAATGGGTGTGGCTCCCGGCGCTCAACGCGGATGGTGAAGCCCGCGACGGGGCCGATCTGGCCGAGTTCACCGGACTACTCGACCTGTCCGGCTGGCCCAAGGGGATGCGGGTGATCGTCCGCCGGGAACGACCTCACCCCGGCGCTCAGCTGCGGTTCGATGATGTCGACGGCTACCGGCTCACCGCCTTCGCGACCAACACCACCCTCGGCACCCTCCAACAGCTCGAGCTCCGGCATCGCCGGCGGGCCCGCTGCGAAGACCGGATCAGGCAGGCGAAGACCACCGGGCTGGCGAACCTCCCCCTGCATGGGTTCGACCAGAACCGCATCTGGTGCCAGATCGTCGCCCTGGCCTCCGAGTTACAGGCCTGGACCGGGATGCTGGCGCTGACCGGTCATGAAGCCCGGCGTTGGGAACCGAAACGCCTCCGCTACCGGCTGTTCAGCATCCCCGCCACCATCGCCCGAAGAGCCAGACGCATCCACCTCCACCTCAGCGACCGATCCCCATGGGCCGAGCTCATCCTCACAGGCATCACCAGACTCCAAGGACTCCCAGCACCAGCGACCTGACCCCGCGGCCCCGACCATCCGCCTCGATCCTGGAACACCCCCTCGGCCTGGAAACCCCGCCCACCGTGAGCGACACGCGGCGCCTTGTCACACCCAGCTGCAAGAATCAGATACAACCTCGACGCCACCGGCGCCGACCAGCCCTACACAGGCCCGTCATGAAAGATCGAGGCTAGTGGGCCAGACCTCTCCCAGAACTCGAATCCTACTCGACTTCCTGAATAACTACCCCCACGTCGGTATCTGGTTCCGACAAGAGAATCACAGTGAATTCGCTGTCACCCAAGCGACATGTGGCGCTATCAGCCGCCGCTCGACATCTATCGGAAAGCCTTGACATGAGCTCTGACCATGAAATCTGCAGCGTGAGAGTGCCGCTGAGCGGTGACCCGGACTCGCAATCCGGCGTACTGACGTAATCGACCTGGCCCGGGGATGTCATTAACAATTCCACGATCGCGGCGTTCATCCGCGAATGTCCGGCGGAAGAACAAGTTGCGTCCTGAATGCAGCCCGTCAGGGAACCTGCCACGATAACCACAGCCAGCCCGACTAATACAACTTGCCGCAGGATTTTACACACGTGAACCTTCCTTCCGTGAAGAGCCGTTCCGCGGTCTTCCTTAAGCTCAACAAGTACGAATATACTCCGGATACCGCAACTCTTTGATTCCTGTAGTTGTTCTTCATCCAACTGAGCGTGAAGGCATTATTCGCCCTATCCCTGCGACTGTCCACTCGATCGCCAGCGAAATTCAACAAACCCGCTTCGTGAGCCCCCGCGATACTCCTTGCATGATCGCGACCCACCACCAAGGACATCCCTGCTACCCACAAGAAATGCCTAATGGCATTCTTCGCGTTCGAATTCCCGTACTTCTTGGTGAGGTTGTTGGCATGGGCGGTAATGAGCGCAACCATGGAACATCCCAATCTTCCGGCTGCTCGACAAGCCAGGATCGACAGCGCATGTCTGGCGACCTTATTCTTCTGCGATTCTCGCCCACTGATATCGGAGTAGCTGATCGGGTCCGATGGATAACCATAGGTAGTGTCGTTGCCGCCGTAGACGGGGTCGATGGATGTGAAGAGTCCTGTGGCTGTGTTGTAGAGGCGGGCTCCCATGAGGAGGATGCCGACAAGGGTGGTGGTGCGTTGTTTGGCGCCGAGCCATCCGTAGCCGTTGGCGGCGGCGCCGGTGGTGGCTGTGGGTTGTGGGGTGTCGGGTTGGCCGTATTCGGTGTAGCGGGTGTAGGAGTCGATCCCTGACGCCGCCGTTCCTGAGGTGGTGAGGGTGGTGGTGGCGGCGATGTCCCCGCGTGGGGTGGTCAGCGCCAACTCACCGCGTTGGCCGGTGGTGTCGGTGATCAGCGACAGGCTGAGATCGGAGCCGACGAGGTCGGCGAACACGGTGGTGGCGGTGGCTCCGGCGGTGAGGGTGGTGATCCAGCCCGGGCTGTCGGAGGTGTCGGTGTAGTGATTCGTGACCACCGACGTGGTGGCGGCGTTGACGGTGGTGGTTTGGGTGGCGCGACGGCCAGCGACATCCAGCGTGTAGGCCAGCGTGGTGTCGGCCTGGGTGATGGTTTTGGCTGTGTCGTCGTCGTGGTACCCGAGGGTGATGTTCCCGCCTGTCGGTGTGGGTGTGTCAACCGCGGGGATCAGGGTTTGCCGGCCGAGTGCGTCGTAGAGGTAGGTGCTTTGCCCGTCGGCGGCGGTGACGGGCCGGTCGGCTGGGTCGTAGGCACGGGTGACGCTGCTCGACACGGCGGTGGGTGAATCGGCCTGGGTTTCGTTCCTATCGGTTTCCCTGTCCGGCGGTCGCCGGGAGGCCTGATTCGAGGTCAGCGTAGTACGCGTCCTCGATCTCGATCGGGGTGCGCATGCCGAGTTCGCCGTGCA
>NZ_CAXWGV010000015.1:0-41598 GCF_964266725.1 Tessaracoccus sp. O5.2
GATCTGCCTCCCCACGACCAGCGGGCGCACGGTCTGCCGCAAGACCTCAAACAGCGATCAGAAGAGGAGAGTGCTGACCCGCCAGCCGCTACAGGACCGAGCCTGCCAGAAGCTCGGCTGGAACCCATTAGAAGCGGATGTTCGGTGAGGGACTACTGGCGGCAGGTGCGGCGTCTTCGTCTTCAGCCCTCTGGAGGCCACCTTCTTGGCGTTCTTTGGCGTGGGTACACCAGAGTGCAGGGACTCACCAGTCAAGCTCGGTCGAGCCCGCGTCGACGCCCTCCGCGAGGGCGCGCCGGATCGAATCGGCCAGCCCCGGTACCGACTTAAGCAACAGCGTCTCCTGGATGGCGAGCCAGTCCTCCTCGCCGATGAGCACCGCGTTGCCACGCTGGCCGGTGATGGTCAGCCTTCAGCGTTGACCACATGCTCCACGACGAACAATTCGGGTTGACGGGGCGCTGGAGGAGGATTGCAGGGCACGACTTCGGACCCGCAGCGGACTCGTGGTGTATGCATGGTTCATGAAGCTGCGCCTCGCTGTTGTCGCCACCGTCTTCGTCACTGTTGGCTGCACGGTCGACCCGGCACCCGAACCCACCTTCTCCCCGACGGAGAACAACCCAGCCCCGACCAGCCCGACGTCCACCCTCTCGGCAGCACCGGATCCCTCGATGTCCGCGGCGACGGAGACGTTCGTAGCGCCGGAGAAACTCGAGGGCGAGGTCGCCCGGATTACCTACCTCGATAACGCTGCAGTAGCCGCACAGGGCGCCACCCCTGACCCGAAACTGGCCTACCAGATGCGGGCGTCCTGTGTCGGAGAAGGCTCGATCACCCCAGAACTTTGGGTCAAGGGCGTCAAGGTCGCCGACAGCGCGACCTGGGAATGTTCGGATGAACTCCCCGCCGCAGTCAACGTTGATGCGGCTGTGCCGCCACTTGATAGCAGCGACGAAGTGGAGATCCGCTTCAAGGAGCTCTTCACCAACCAAGAAGCCTGGGCTGTGCTGGAGCCCGCGCCTCTCAGCGAGGAGTAAAGCGTGGAACCAGCGGGATAGGCGGATGCCCGCTGAGGATTAGGCTTTCTCCTCAGAGTCGCCGTCGGCGAAGTGCAGCAACGCCATGTTGTCGGGCAACTCGCCGGAGTCGAGCAGTCTGCTCGGATCCGCACCGTGTTCGATCGCGCGGCGCACCAGATGTCCAGCTGCTGCCCTCGCGAGGTGACCAGGCTCCCAAATCGTTCCGGTGACACGCTCGCGCTGATCTCCATGCTCAGCACGTCGCCGATTCTCGACTTCCCTCGAGAGCTCGCTCATGCACTCATCGAACTCCCGCTCATTGTCGAAGGCGCTGACCAGCACATGACGGCGTTCTCGGCGGAGCGGGTCGTAGCGGTAGTGGTGTACAACCCACCGCATCATCGAATCGTCCTGCGGATCCACCCTTGACATGATCGAAACCTATCTGCGACCGGGCCCTGGGGGCGCTACCGCACTGATGGCGGGGTGAAAGCGATCGGATCAGCGCCAAAGGCACGAGTGACCCGCGGCATTTGCGGATGTTGTCAGGCGACGGGGTCGAGCCTGCGGACGGTGGGTATTCCGGCGGCACGCTCGGCCGCGAGGTCATAAGCCGACTGCAGGGCCAGCCAAACGCGGGCGGTACCAACGCCTGCTCCCTCCAGTCGAACAGCAAGGTTGGGGCTCACGCGGGCATGGCCGTGCAGGACTCGGCTCAACGTCACCCGGGAGATCCCGAGCCTGGACGCGGCCTCCCCGACACTCAGCCCGAGGTCGGCCAGCACGTCCTCGCGAAGGATCTCGCCGGGATGGACCGGGGTCTTCATCACCATGTTGTCCACCTCCTGGTCAGTGGTAGTCCTGATAGTCGACGAGTTCGACGTCGCTCTCAACGAAGCGGAACGTCACTCGCCAGTTGCCGTTCACCCAGATCGACCAGTGCCCGGCCAGGTCCCCTTTGAGGGGGTGGGTCCGAAACGACGGGATCGCGAGGTCGTCGGGGGTCTGTGCCACGTCCAGCAGCGACAAGATGCGAAGCAACTTGGGGATGTGAGTCGCTTGAACACCCTTCTTCGAACCGTCGCGATACAGCCGCTCCAGACCCTTGTGCCGGAAGCTGACGATCACAAAAACCATCGTATCGCGTAGCGCTACACGATACAAGCCCCGCCCATGTGACTTCGTCCCTGAGCCGACCACACCGAGTGCGCACGGCCGCCCAACCCGCACGTGGCGCCTTCTAAGGTCCGGCTCCCAGTAGGGATCGCGCCTTGCGGCATCATGAGCGCACGACGGTCTGGGGCAGACTGGTTGGGGTGACGAACATAGTGCCCGCGAGCGACGCGAAGTCGGCTGAGTGGCTGCTGCAACCAGGTGCTGAGTGGTGGCATCTCGTGCGCTATGGGCCGCCGGGGTTTGACGTCTATGTGCGCGTCGCCTTCCCAGAAGACGACGAGGAAGAAGACACCGTCCGCGCAGCTCTGGTCACCTTGGCCTCCCACACGTCCACACCGGACAGGGGCAACGTGGCCGTGTGGGAAGGCTGGAACGGCCACCCGAACCCACCTTCAGCGCCGCGCCTGGAGATTCCCAACCGAAAGATGCTGCTCTTCACCGGCCCTCTCGAGATGCTGCGTGATGCTCCGGCGCTGGCTTGGGGAGAGACGCCAGGTATCCATGTCCCGCCTCACCTGGTGTGGCCCGCGGATCAAAGTTGGTGCTTGGCGTGCGAGGTCGACGAGGAAATCGAGTTCACCGTCGGCTGCTCCGATCGGGTAGCCCATGCCCTTGCCAGCGCGTTCCCGGGCAGGGTTCGACGGGTGCGGTACGGGGAAGAGGCTCCGCTCTACCGCGACGAGGTGGACGCACCACTCAACGACGCTGGTTCTCGGTCGACCGAAGAAGTCATCTACATGCCGCTTCCGCGCGGGATCCATGGCGGTGCCCCAAGGGCCACCGAGGATGCCTGAAGCGCAAGCATCAGATCCTCGATCTGCGCGGCAACCGCGACGTCAACGATGGGTCTTGACGACCTCGATGGTGCAGCGTGGGCCGGTGGATCGTGCGAGGCGCCTGTCGCCGGTGAGCAGGGGCGCCTGGAGTGCTTCGGCGAGGGCAACGTAGGCGGCGTCGTAGATGGTGAGATTGTCCCGAAGTTCCCAACAGCGCCACAGCAGCGAGGTGTGCTCGACGCGCTGGAGTGGCAGCTCCTGCAGGTCGTCAAGAGCAAGCCTGACCCGGCGCGGGTCCAGGTGGCCGCCGCGGGCCAGGCCGCGCCACACCGAGGCCACTTCGAGGTCGATGAGTGCGGGTGCGGCGAGTTGTTCACCGCGCAGCCTGTCCCGCACTGTGTCACCGTCCGGGCCGTCATCGAGAAGGGCGACGGCCAGGACGCTGGCGTCAATGACGAGCACGATCGGACCGCAACGTGCTTACCGCGTCGGCCAGTGGCAGCGATCCGCCGGCGCGCCCGCCGGCCCTGGCCAACACCTCGTCCAGCGTCGGTTGGGCGGCTTCGGTGATCAGCTTCGAGCGCAGGTATTCCTGCAGTGACTGGTGCGCCGAGGCCGCCCGCTGTCGCAGCACGGCGTGCGTGTCGTCCGGCACGTCCTTGATCTGAATGTTCGGCATGGAGCCATTATGGCGCCATTCGCGCCGTTATGGAAGCGCACGCTATTCGGCAGTTGAGCGAGATCATGACCCTGGGCGTCAACTCACGACCGACTCTGGGCAGATGCGCCAGCTCATGCTCGTGTTGTCTCCCAAGTCGGCGCCTCCGATTAACGAGGGCAGGGGGATGGGGACTCCAGGCACCGCGCATGCGCCACCCACATGGATGCCTTGGCTTCGACTTACCCACGAGGCTGTGAAGTGCCTATCGCCGAACCCTGAGTACGCTGAGCGCCGTGTCGAATTCGTCAGCGCCCGAGCCCACTGCAGCACCCGCCACGCCGTCGGCCGGCCGCGGAGTCGACGCTGACGACCTGGCCGCGACACTGCGGGTCCTGGGCACCATCCACGAGCTCGACGAGGCCCACCCCGACTTCGTGGCCGTCCGACGGGCGACCAGCAGGATGTTCAAGTCGGTCAAGCGCCACCGCCGAGGCGTCAGGCGAGCGGCGATCCAGGACAACGACAAGGCGATCGTCGCCGGGACAGCCACGGGGGCACCCGACCGCATCGACGATGAGACGCGGGGGCTTGCGCTCACGTCAGGCGTCGAGGCGCCGACGGCCGGGACGCTCATGAAAGCCCGGCCCTGCTACATCTGCAAGCAGCGCTACACCCTGGTGGACGCGTTCTACCACCAGCTCTGCCCCGCGTGTGCGGCCATGAGTCACGCCAAGCGCGCGGCGCGGACGGACCTGACGGGCAAGCGCGCGCTACTGACCGGAGGTCGGGCCAAGATCGGGATGCACATCGCGCTCCGGCTGCTGCGCGATGGTGCCCACACCACGATCACCACCCGGTTCCCGCGCGATGCGGTGCGACGCTTCGCGGCGATGCCTGACGCCGCCGACTGGCTGCATCGGCTCCATGTGGTCGGCATCGACCTCCGTGATCCCTCACAGGTCATCGCCTTGGCCGACGCAGTGGCAGCCCGGGGCCCGCTGGACATCCTGATCAACAACGCGGCGCAGACCGTACGACGCTCGCCTGGTGCGTACGCGCCCCTCGTCGACGCCGAGTCGATCCCGATCCCTGACGGACTGTGGCCCGACGGCCAAGGCGCAGAACTCCTGACGTTCGGGCACGCACGGGATCTGCATCCTCTGGCACTGGCGGAGTCGGTCAAGGCGCACCCGCTGCTCGCAGCGGTGGACGCGTCGGTCACCGGCTCGGAGTCAACTCACGCGGATGCCGAGGCCGCGGCCCGCCACGCCCAGCACCTGACAGACATGGCCCTGGCACCGGGCTCGTCGTCGCTGGCGCGGCTGGCCGACGGCTCAGCGATCGACGCGGGAGGGCTCGTTCCCGACCTTCACCACTCGAACAGCTGGGTCCAGGGCATCGGTGAGGTGGACGCGCTCGAGATGCTCGAGGTGCAGCTCTGCAACGAGACGGCGCCGTTCATCCTCATCAGCCGCCTGCGGCCGCGCCTGGCCGAGGCGGCGAGAAGCGTGGCGAGGGGTCCCGCCAGGGCGTACGTGGTCAACGTGTCAGCGATGGAGGGGGTCTTCGAGCGCGGCTACAAGGGTCCCGGCCACCCGCACACCAACATGGCGAAGGCGGCGGTCAACATGCTGACCCGGACGAGCGCGCGGGAGATGTTCGAGTCCGACGGCATCCTGATGACCAGCGTCGACACCGGATGGATCACCGACGAGCGCCCGCACCCCACGAAGGTTCGGCTGGCCGAGGAGGGGTTCCATGCGCCCTTGGATCTGGTCGACGGAGCCGCCCGGGTCTACGACCCGATCGTTCGCGGGCAGGCCGGCGACGACCTGTTCGGCGTCTTCCTGAAGGACTACGCGCCCTCACGTTGGTAGGCGATGCCTCCGGGCGACGACGCCGCCAGCGGCCCGGCGAACCACGCGCGCCCCTCACGGTGCGAGGTCAGCCGGACAACGGGCAGGTCGGGGCGCTCGTTCATCAGCGCGACGATTCGTTCGGCCGTCCGGCGGCGGGTCTTCCACGCCCAGCGGACGATGTGGTCGGGTTCGGTCGCCACGGTCCACAGCGCCGGCTCGCGGTTGCCGTTCCACAGCATTTCGCGGCGCAGCCGACGGCGCAGCGTCCGCATCGTGACCTGCCGCATCACCGTGGCGACGGGCAGATCCAGCCACACCATCAGATCGGCCCGGGAGGCGAGGACGGCGCGGACGCTGCTGTACTGCCATTCGGTCACCCAGTGCTCCTCCCCCACCAGCGCATGGACGTCCTCCACGAACGACTCCCGGGGAGTCCAGTTGGGGCCGTGATAGAGCGCGTCGATCTCCACATGACCGACGCCCAACTGATGTGCGATGCGAGAGGCCCAGGTCGTCTTCCCGGACCCGGAGGTCCCCGCCACCAGCACGCGTTGCGGGCGCCACGGAAGTGACTGATCGAAGGTGAGCACAGGCACCCCGCCAGCCTGACACATCACACGGCGCACGCGACGCCCGGACACGCTAGGGACGACCCGTAGACCGAAGTCTGGCCGGCCGGAAGCGTGTCACGTCAAGGAGGCCGAGAATCGCTGGCGGTAGGAGGTCGGCGTGGTCGCGTAGGTGGCGCTGAAGTTCTGCCTGAACGTCACGACGCTGTGGTGCCCGTGGCCGCGGCGAACCGGTGGGTGCAGTTGCGACGGCTCATGCGCGCGTGTGCCGCGAGATCGTCGACCGTGAGCTCGTGGTCGAGGTGGGCCTGGTCACCGTCGCGGTGGGGCGCGACGACGAGGTTGAGGGCGACGGTCGCCGCGGCGGCGGAGTCCATTGGGAGCGGACGATGTGCAGGCAGGCGTCGATGGCCGACGCGGTGCCGGCCGAGGTGAGGACGTCACCGTGGTCGACGTAGAGCCCGGCTGGCTGCACCGTCACCTCGGGGCGACGGCGGGCGAGCGCCCCCGCCGCGCGAGCAGACGCTCGCCAACATCGTGGCCGCACTCGAGGTGGCGGAGCAGCAGGAGCTGCCCGTTGTCGTCGTGTAGCACGAGCTGCCGCAGGGCGCACCAGTCTTCGCCGTCGGCAGCGTGAGCTGGTCGCTGCACTCCGAGATCGAGCGACGCATGGACCCGACGTGGAAACGCGTCAGCAAGGACAAGGGCAGTGTCTTCGCCGGCACCGACGTGGCCCAGTGGTTGGCCGAACGTGACGTCGACACCATCACGATCGTCGGCTACATGACCAACAACTGCGACATCGCCACGGCCGTGGGCGCCGACGAGCTCGGCCTGGCTGCAGAGATACTCTCCGACGCCACCGGCGCCATCCACCTGGCCAACGAGGCCGGCCGGGTCTCCGCGGAACGGCTCCACGAGACCCTGCTCGTGCTCCTGCACTCCAACTTCGCCCCCGTCGCCACCACCCAGGCATGGGCTACGGCCGTCACCGCCCGCCACGCCCTTCCCAAGAGCGATCTGGGTACCTCCGCGACACAGGGTCGCGCTGCCTTCGGCGCATGAGCGTATCCCAGCCTCGACCACAAGGCCGGTCAGCGCCAAGAGGCTGGGCGCGCCGACACCTCGCGGCATGTTGTGGTTGCGACAGTCATTGCGGGGCCCCGGGTGTGACGGGAGTCCACAGCCGGTCGATGGGCATGACGTGCAGCCGGTCGGCATAGGTGTAGGAACGGGTTCCAGTCGTGAGGATGATCCCCCCGGCGAACCTGGACCCGAGGGCGTCGCGGAGTTGACCGAGACCGCGGAAGTCGCCGCCAGGTGCGCGTTCGCTGGCCTTGACCTCAAACGCAATGACAGTGCCGTCGTCGTACTCGATGACCAGGTCGATTTCGGCACCATCGCTGGTCCTCCAGTGGCCAAGGGCGACGGGCTCGTCGAGCCAGGAAGCCTGCTTGCGAATCTCGCCGACGACGAAGGTCTCCAGCAGGTGGCCGAAGTCGGTGAGTGATGCCGGGTCGAGTCGGGTGAGCTTGTCTGGCGTCAGTCGAAGCAGCCGGGCGGCCAGTCCGGAGTCGACGACGTGGACCTTGGGTTTGACGCTGACCCGTGAGCGCAGGGTCTTGCCCCACGCTGGCAGCCGGACCACGAGGAAAAGGTCTTCGAGCAGCCGCAGGTGACCTTCTACGGTGGCTCGACTGACGCCGAGCCTCTCAGCAGCAGCAGAGACGTTGAGCAGTTGCCCGGTCTGTGCCGCAATCAGACCCAGCAGGTCGGTCATGGCTTGTCGTTCACGGATTCGGCTCAGCTCCAGAGCGTCCCTCTCGACCGATGCCCGCACGAAGTCATCGAACCATCGGGCTCGGGCCGCGCCGGAGCGTCGCAGGGCCAGGGGCAGGCCCCCGGCGCAGACACGCTCCACATAGTCCTGACGCGTCGTCGTCGAGGAGGGAATCCGGCCGACCACACCCGCAGGATCGGCAGGCAACACCTCGATGAGGTTCTCGCTCACCCCCGCGATCTCACCTTGGGACAGCGGCCAGATGGTCAGGGAGTGCAACCGTCCCGTGAGGGCCTGCGCCGTTGCGGGCAGGGCGTCCTGCCGGGTCGATCCCGTGATCACGGCGGTTCCGGGTAGGCTGCCCTCGCGATTCAGTCTCGCTTTGAGCGCGTCCAGGATGTCGGGCACCCGCTGATACTCGTCGACACACACCGGTGCCGCACCAACGACGACCGAGGCCAGATTCCCCACGACCGCCTCGCGCACCTCGACATCGTCCAGGTCGAGAACCGAACCTCCTGCATCGGTGGCGAACCTCCGCAACACCGTGGACTTACCCACCGAGCGGGGGCCGTGCAGAGCGATCACGGGTTCCACCGCGACCAGCCCCGTCAGGAGTTCACCCACCCTACGCGGGACGAGAGTGTCGAGGACCATGGATCAAACCTAGCAGACATGAAGTTTGCAACTACACAAACGTGAGGGCTTGAGCTCAGCAAACGTGAGCACATCAACGCGCGATCTTGTTCGACCGATCGCCAGGCAGATCCGGACCGTGAGCCAGTCCCTCACCAGGCCCCGGACTGGTGGCAACACCGCTCAGGCGGAGGCTGGCAGCAGCGAAGACGGCGTGCCGCTGTACGTCACGACCAGCTCGTCGCGTGCCCTCGACGCCGCCACGTACAGCAGCGACCGTTCCCTCAGCTGCGCCTCGCTGAGCTCCTCGTCGTCGTAGTCGTAGGCCTTCAATCCCATCGGCATCGAGTCCTTGCTCAGCCCGAACAGCAGCACCCGCGCGAACTCCGTGCCCTTCGCCCGGTGCATCGTCAACGCCACCGGGTAGCCGGGCTTCACGGTGCCGGCCTCCAGCGCCCGGACCTCGACGCCCCGCTCCCCCAGCCCGTCGACGACGCGGTCGCGGGTCACCCGGTCGCGCACCAACACCGCGACCGTCTCCGGCGCAACGTCCCCACTGCCCACCCAGGACCCGACGAGGTCAGCCGCGAAGTCCAGCTCCGCCGTGAGTGTCGGGAACGACCGCACCTCCGGCTTCGGACCCGTGCGCGCCGACAGGTAGCCGACCATGGTCTCGGCCTCGCCGTCGGAATCGACGACCTCCTGCCCCGTCAGCACGCCGACGGCCCACGCCAGGTTCTGCGCCGTGGTGCGGTAGTTGAGCTTCCACCCCCGCGACCGCCCCTGCGTCCGGATCCCATACGCCGAGAGCATCAGCTTCTGCCCGTAGATCCGCTGGTGGGCGTCCTCCGCGATGAAGATGTCGTTGGCTGCCTCGGCCGCCAGCGCCCGGACCAGCTGCCAGTGGCACGGCTTGAAGTCCTGCCCCTCGTCGACCAGCACGTGCCGGGCGGGTCGCTGCCCCGTCGCCTCGAGGTGGGCTGGGGCGATGGAGGCGGCCTCCGCGAAGTCGAGCGTGCCCGCCTCGCGCGCGGCGCCGCGGTAGGCCTCGACGACGGCCCACACCGCTTGCGCCCCGCCCGCGACAGCCGCACCCCGCGACCCGTCCGCGCCACCTTCAGGTAGTCGGACAGCTGCGTGATGCGGTGCGGCAGGATCACCATCTCGTACTCCGCGACCAGGAACGCGGGCTTGCGGAGCTTCTCGTCGAGGTCCCCACCGGCGCGCGGCATGGCCTGGTTTCGTCTCCCAAGCCTCTCTCGGAGCTGACAGGCCTCGTCGCCCACGTTCGCGTTAGGTTTCCATATCGGACGGCGGACACGAGTCGATCGGTAAGCTCAATCACCCAGTTGGAACCCGTCAGCATGACCTCAGCGCTCGTCCTGCTTGGCTGCGCGCTCCTGCGCGCCGAGCGGAGCACCAAGCAATCGGATGGCTTCAGAACGCACCGCCCGCTCGAGAATGTCGGCCACGATCGCGAGGTGCTGGGATTCGAATGACCCTGAGCCGTGCGACAGGGTGTTCCGTGCTCTCGTGAGTGCCGTCTGAAGCGGGAGCGCTCCCTTACCGGTGTCCGCTTTGCGAACGGCCTTGATCAGTTCGGTCTTCGTGAGTTGCTCCGAAACTTCGTCCGGCAGTCGATTCAGCAGGTCGGCAAGCGCCGAGTCAAGGCCCTGCTGTGCCTCCCGACGGAGGTTCTTGTCAATGAACGTGAAGTCGGCCCTCTCGAGAAGCGACCGGGCACGCGCCAGTACGCCCTCCCGCTTGACGCCGTACTTCTCCTTGTCCGCCTCATGCTTGGCGCGGTTCTCGAAGCCGTACGACCCCTCCAGCGCCTGCAGTAGAAGCAGAAACCTCGCACGGGGATGCTGGCCGGTGGCGGTTGCCATCGCACCGTAGGTCTCAAAGAGGGGATGCCTAGCCGCTACCTGTTGTTGCCAGGCATGCAGTAGGTCGAGCAGGCTCAGGTCGTCGCTCGCAAGGTTGACCGCCGAACGAGTCACCTCGACTGCAGCGCGGGTTGAGTTGACGGGCAGGTGGGTGATGTCCCAGCCGAACACCTGGTCGCGGTGCGAGCGCGGCGCGGCCTCGTCGACCACCGCGAGAAGGTACCGAATCTCGCGGGGGGCACCCGTCAGGAGCGAGATGAGCTGACGGAGAGGCCGCACCCACTCAAGCCACCAATCGACAACCGTCAGCGGCTCTTCTGAGGTGAGGCGTAGGACGGGGCCGAAGGCCATCCTGAACTCGTAGCCGTCGAGCGCCCGCGCACTGTAGTCGTAGCTGAAAGTCATCGACTGGCCGCCGACGCTCCAGGTGAACTTGGCGTCCTTGTCGACGGTGACTTCCCAGACTGGCTCGTCGCCGGCCTTCATAGGCATCTTGACGCGCGAGATTGGGGCGATCCCCGCGACCGATTCCAGCCCCTCGATCTGGAGTTCGATGGAGGCGTACTTCCGGTGTTCCGACGTGTCGAATGCGTCAAGCGACAGTGCTGCCAGGGCTCCCACGGCTCGGCCGTTTCCTGGGAAACTGTAGCTGAGTTCGCCGTTCATCAGGGCCATGTACGCCCCGCTTGAGAGTCGGCCCGTGAGGACGTCAAAGGTGTGCCGCTGCGGGAACGAGGCGACTCCGGTCGCCCCTTCGGACACCCACTCGATCGGTAGATCGCCGTACAGAATCCCGGTCGGGTACTTCCCCGGCTCGACGGTCAGGAGTCCCGGGATCGCCAGGTGTCCGCTCTTACGATCGGGCACCTGCCATGTGATGAGGTACTCGCCGGTCTCAAATGGCAGCTTGACTGCTGAGGTCTCCCTGGCTGGCTTCATCGGGGCGCTCCGTTCGCACGCGCAAAGGCGATCATCCGTCGAACAGCGGCAGGGAGAAGGTCTTCAACGTTTGTCTCGCCCACAAGGCGCGCCAGGTTCGCCCAGACCTGTCCGCGGACAGCTCGGGCGTCGATGCTGTAGATCCTCGCCAACGCCTGTTCGGCATCGTCGACGGAACCCGGCTGTCGCGGCAAAGTGGATGCGCGATCGCCAGACGGATGGTCGGTCTCGGTAAGAATCCGCTCGAGCGGGATCAGCGAGACGTCGGCCGGGTACTTCATACCTGCCACGTTGATCGAGAACCAGCAGCCGAGTTGGATCGCCCGCAACGTCTCGGCCTCGCTGCCGCGCCACCAATGGAGCACAGCACCCTTGATCGGCGTGCGCTCGAGCGCGTCAAGAATGCGCCCCGACATCCCCGAACTGTGGATAGAGGTGATGCGGGGCGTGCTCTGAAGCGCGCCAAGCACCGAGGTGAGCACCTTCACCTGATACACAAGGGGCACATTTGAGCGCCCGTCCAGCCCGATCTCACTCACGAAAGCTGTCGACGTGAGTAGCGAGGCAAACCTTTCGGTATCGAAGTCGTGCTGCGCCTGCCCTACGCCTGGATGGCAACCAACGCCCCAGATCGTGACCTGATCGCGGCGAGCTCTGACGGACTCGTACTCATCCAACGACCGGGTCGCCGCGAATACGACCGCGCCGAGCCGCTCGAGGTCGGCGGGGCGGGTCTTCGTGTTGATATGCGCATGCAGATCGAGCGGGGGAAGCTGGGGTGCCATCAAAAGAGTCCCCGCAATTCGTCAACTCCGCGCTGGGACAGCGCAAGCGCGTCCTGCGCGGTGTAGCCCTCCGGCAGCGACATCGCCATCACGTCGCACGGGCGGATACCCCGGTCGACGAAGTCACGGAGCGGCTCAACGATCGTCTTCTGCCGGACGAACGCGCTGTACCTGCCACCCACATCTTCGGAGAGATAGGTCGTGACATCTGGAATCCCGGCGGCGGTGAATGCTGCTCGACGGACGAGGCACCCGAAGCAGACGCCGCAGGAAGAACGGGCTGGCGCGCCGCTGTAGCGCCCATCGGTGTGTGAACAGGAGTTTGTGCTGCTGAGGTACGTCGAGGCGGCGTCGATGCCAACGGCATCTGCCACACGGCGGAACATCTCGCCCTTCGTGAGCGTCTCGAAGGGGTTCTCGATAAGGCCATGACCACCCACGCTCTGCATCAGCGCAGACAGTTCGCGTACGAAGCGCGGATGGGTGGTGTGCGTCGACAGGCTGCCTCGGCGATCGGGGCCGAGCGGCGGGTTGAGCGATGCGAAGCCGTTCTCGGCGATCCAGAGCGGCGAGCCAGCACGCTCAGCGACAGCAAGCCCGAGCGCAAGAAAGAGCAGTGAGCGCGAGCGCGTCGATGTCTCGCTGCGGAACGATGAACCGTCAAAGCGTCTCGATCCACGATGGAGGTGGAACTGATGATGCACCTGCCGGATGCCGGGTACCAGTTCGGTGATCGCGCTGACGATGCCCTGCTGCACCGGGGAGATCGCGGTGGAGCTGTACTGAGACACCAGCGAGTGGGAATGATCCCCGCCCAGCTCGACCGCGGACAACAGCGCGCCAGCGGCTGAGTCAGCACCTCCGCTCAGAAGCACCGTCCGGTCGTGGTGCTGCTCCTCGATCGGCAAGCCGGTCTCCTCGGCTGCGGGTGCCTGCATGAAGCAGAATGCCCAGTGATCACCGGACAGGAACCCGACCGTGCGGGACAGCTGTTCGGCATGCGGCGCCCAGGCTGCGGGATCGGTCACCTCAACGGTGAGATCGAAGTTCCGGGCGTTCCAACTCGAGCCTCCGGCCTCACGGTGCACTGATCGGTCAGCGGCAAGAACACCAAGCGCAATCCGGACGAGGTCGACGTTACGCGGGTTCACCACTCCAAGGCCCGCCAGGTGGGGATCGACACCGCCAGTGAAGGTGGTGCGGCCGCTGCGCGTCCAGAGGAAGACCTCGTCGAAGCTGCCGTTCTGCAGAGCCGTATCAGCAGTTGTCTCGGAGAGTGTGAGCAGTAGCCGGGTCATGACTTGACTCCGAAGATCTGCCCGATGTCGCGGATGCCGTTCTCGATGGCCTGCGCCATCTGCTGCTCGGTCGCGCCTGCCGGGTTCAGGATTGCCTGGGCCGCGTACTCCGCTGCCACATCACGGATCTGGCGTTCTAGGCTGCGGCGCTTCTCGAAGCTGGCGTCCTTGGCGTAGATGGTTGCTGACACCTCGGTAAGCGCGGTCTCCGCGATCGTTGTCTCGATCGACTTCCTAACGACATCCTCTGGTGTTGGCTGATGATCCGCAGGCTGCTCCAGGATCCACTCGACGACGGTCGCGACGATGTCGCGTTCCTCGGCATCCGCAACTGTGCTGTCGGCCTGGGACTCGAAGGCGGTCTCGATGATCCTGAGCCCGATAGCGACAGGGTCACCAAGCGCCTGCAGCTCGTCATAGTCGAGGCCAGCTTCGCGCAGGGCCTCCCGGTTGCCAGACGAGTAGTCAAGCGCAAGTCGCCCAGCTCGCCCAGCTGCCCGAGATACCCGACCGACGGAGCGGTTGGCGCCACCCGATGAGCGGCCACCGCCTCCACCTCGGGAACCGCCACCGCCACCGCCCGGGCCGTCGCTGCGCCCACCGCGTCCGCGCGAGTTGAGCAGTACGCGAAGCGCCGGCCCGAGGTCTACTCGCGGCTGCCCCGGCGTTCCGGGTCGCGGCGGATCAGAAGGGTGGTCGGCTCCGTCCGCGCCGCTCGTGTCAGCACCATCGGCGCCGCCTGTCCCACCTGGTGTATCAAGCCAAGCCGCGATGTTGTCGCGCAGGTCACGTGCGTCCTTGCCGCCGCTGCCGCCGAATGAACCGCTAGTTCCCATTGCTGCTCCACGCCTTCTCGACAACGCCCACAGATTGCTGGAGTTGCTGGTCGTCTGACCCAGCCCGCCAGGTCTCAAGCACCGGCCGATAGACCGCCTGATCCAGTGGTCGAAGCTTGATGATCGTCGCCGGTTCGACGTGGGCTGCAGGAAGACTCTTGAGCGCCGCCACAACGTTCGGCTGGGTGGTGGGCTGCTGCACAGCCAGGCGGAGAAGGCTCTCGACCGTGAACTTCTGCAGCCCGGGCTGATCGCGAGTGCGGCGTCCGAGATGGCCGACCAGGATCTGAGCGTCACTCTCTCGTAGCAGCTTTAGGGTTTCGTCGGTGACGCCTGCGCGGTCAAGCTTGAGACTGGAGGTCAGCGCAACCGCGAGGTCGCGGAGACGCTCAGGGAGTCCGGCATCGATGACCTCGATCTTGGCGAACGAGGCAGCGAGGTAGAGGTACCCGGCGATAGCGGATGCATCAAGTACGGGCGGCAGTTTGGCCCAGCGCCGGAGAGTGTCGCTGAAGTCGTCATCACGAGCGGGCTCTGGCTCCGCCTCGGTAACGACGGGCTTCTTCCTGGCGCCCCGCTCCTTCGGCGCCTCATCCTCGGAGGTCTCAGACGCTGGTTTCTCAGTCGTCTCTACGCGGCCATTCGCTGCAACGTCGAGCGCGTCGAGCTTGTCGCGCAACTGGTTCGACGCGAGCCAGCCGAGCACGGTTTCGAAGTCATCGGTGAGGATGCGCTCCAGCACCATCAGCTTGGCAACCTCATCCGGCTCCAGTTCGAACCCACGACGCCGGGCAACGGCCTGGCGTACGTTCAGGTCGTTGAGGAACCGCTTGATACGGCGCGGATTGCCGTGGAACTTCTCATAAAGGATTGGAGTCAGGCGTATAGCCGTGACAAGGTGCTCCGCCAGCAGGCTGCCATCCTCGACCTCTAGATCGTCCAGGCTGCCGCCACCTATGCGCAGCTCGTCGCACTTCGTGACGAAGGACGCATACGCCGCCTCCTCTCCGCTCAGCTCGGACTTAGCGAGCAAGAGGAAAAGATACGCCTCGGTGTCGAATCGGCTCAGCGCAGGAAGGGGAATGGTTGTCTGGACGATCTTGTGCAGGTAGAGCTTGGCCGGATCCTCATCCTCGTTTTTCGGAACCGCAGTCTTGAGCTTATGCTGGATCGCCTCGGCGACGCGATCCTCATCGGCCGCGATGACGAAGGACATGCCCTTGGCTGAGAGGAACAGCCTGATCGCCTCGAGCGTCTCGACCACGGTGTCGGGCAGACAGCGGTCGAGATCATCGACGAGCACCACCACACGCGACAGGTGGGCCAGCGCGGGATCGGCCAACAACGTCTCGAACTCTTCACGGAAAGCGGCCATGCCTTTCTCGCTGTCGAGGCTATCGGGTTCGTCGCTCACCAGCCCGAAGAGGTCATCCATGCTCGGCAGCTGCATCGTTATGGCGGTCTTCGCGGCCATCTTGACCGCCTTCGACCAGTTCACCTTGCGAACGAGCTTCTTGAAGGCTTCGAGGCCAGCCTTGCCAACCGGATCTAACTCTTTGAACTCATTGCTGAGTGCGCCGAGCACCTCAGCAATGAGGCTCTCCTTCGGGCCAACCGCCGGGTCATAGAGCCACGGCTGTGTCGGGATGACTAGAACTTTGCCAGCATCTGCGTTCCTGGAGCGCTCCGTGATCTCGGACTTGATCAGCTCCAGCACACTGGTCTTACCGCTGCCCCAAGCGCCGGACAGGCCAATCGCCACAGGGTCGAGTCCATCGTCGAAGATGGCGTCTGCGGCAGTCTCCGCCACGGCACGAAAGGCCAGCAGATCCTGGGTCGCGGGCTCGTCTGACCAGAGCGGGTAGGAGGAGGTCATAGCTTCCACGCTCCCGGTACAGCTCGTGCGTAGTTGTCGATGCCGATGGCCTCGAAGTGGCGCTTGGCGGACTTGATCTTGGCGAGCTCGGTGGGGCGGAGCCTCGAGTCGTCGAGGGTGCTCTTCGTCTCGCGGATCATGTAGATCCGGTCCTCGCCGTCCTCCTGCTTGATGATCGCCCAGTCGGGGTTGTACGGGCCGACCGGGGTGTCGATCTTGAACTTGGCGGGCAGCTTCATGAACAGCTTGATGTCCTCGCGAGAGTCAAGCAGCTCCGCGAACTGACGCTCCACGTCCGAGTCGAAGACGACGTAATCGAAGTCGGTCTTCTGGGCGTGCTGCACCTTGTACATCTGGTCGAGGAAGCGCTCCTTCTCCTCCTCGCCATCCTTCTGCAACTCGCGCAGCTCGTAGACCGAACCTGCGATCCGCTCATACTGGATGCCCTCGACCACGATCTTCGCCAGCTCGCTCTGCAGGGCACGTTTGGTCATGGCGATGAAATCGTTCGGGTTGCCGATGAACTCGCCCAGCCGCTCGCTGCCAATCAGGATGTCGACGATGGTCTTGCGAGTGAGGGAGGTCGCCTCCTGTAGTTCCGTGATGATGTCTGGCAGGTCGTAGCTGCCCTTGAGATCGGCCGAGCGGGTGCCGAGTTCTTGGCCCTTGGCACCGCCCCGCAGCACTTTGACTCCCGCGCGGGTGACCTGGATGCGCAGCGCGTCGATCTTTGGTGCCTCACGGATCGCCCGGATAGCGTCCTCGATCAGCTGGTCGCGGTCGACCCGGACGCGGTATGTGGTCTTCTGGCTGATCGTCTCCCAGAACTCCTCGAACTCCGGGGTGGAGTAGAGCTGCTTGTTGAGCACGCGCGGCTGACGCTTGCTGACCGGCTTGACGTACTGGCCGATGTTCGCGCGCTCGACCAGCTCGATGATGATCGACTCAGCCCAGACGAAGTCGACGGGGAGGCCCAGGTCGAAGCCGAGCTGGTTCGGCTGGAACTTCGAGGTGACCGCGCCGTCCTTGTCGATGAAGCCCTTGTCCTTGAGGTGCTCCCACACGAGGACGGAGCGCTGGTAGCCGAACTGGTCGTCGGTGAGCGCACCGTTCTCGTCCTGCAGCGGGATCTTCGAGAACTCGGCCCGGCGCACCCGTCCGATCTCGACACCTGCGTCCTTGTACTCGCGCTGGAGCGCATCCGCGAACTTCGTGTAAGACTCGTTCGCCACGACCGTCAGCGTCGCGACGCCCCGGTCAGCCACGCGGGTGTAGCCGTCCTCGGTCTTGGCGACGGGGAGGCGCAGTCCACGGCCGAGGGTCTGGCGCCGTTCGGTTTCTGCACCCATCTCACGAAGGGTGCAGATCTGGAAGACGTTCGGGTTGTCCCAGCCCTCGCGCAGGGCAGAGTGGCTGAAGATGAAGCGCACGGGCTCGTTTTCGTCGAGCAGCCGTTCCTTGTCTTGCATGATCAGTTCATAGGCGTCGTCATCGGCTTTCGTCGTGCCGGACGAATCCTGGAAGGTGGTCGTTTTTCCGCGCTTGATCTGGGAGAAGTACGCACGGCGAAGTTCACTCGGCGCCTGCGGCAGCAGCTCCTGGTAGCGCGCTGACTTGGCGCGCTCTTCGACGAAGACCTCGTCGAACCACTGCACGAAGTCACCGCTGGCATCGTCATTGTTCGTGCCATCACCCAAGTAGCTGGCGACCTTATCGACGAAGAAGAGGCTGAGCACCTTGATGCCCTTAGCGCGCAGCATCGACTCCTTGCGCAGGTGCTCGCGAACGGTCTCGCGGATCATCTCCTTGTAGATCGCGCCGGCCGAGGCACCGATGCTCTCCCCCTCATAGAGGAAGCCGTGCGAGGTGAGGTCCACGTAGGCGGGCTCGATGCTCATCTCGTTGATGCGCCAGCCCTCGTAGATGGGGTTGTTGGTCAGGCGTGCATCCGACAGTTCCTGGTGCTGCTTCACGCTCACGATGCGCCGCTCGAGCGAGCCATCGGCCTTGCGGCAGGAAAGCTCCAGACGGGCCGACCACGACGGCTCACGCCGCACCTCGACCAGCTTGATATACGGCGTCGCATCGGCACCCTGCTGGGCCACCTCGGCTACAACGATCTGCTTCACAAGCCCAAGGTCATGAGCGTCAACGGGGTCGAGCCGGTAGACGACGTTGCGCTGCTTCTTGTGGGTCGCGCTGCAGCGCAGCGTGAACACCGGGTCGAGCTCGCTCACGGCCGACTGAGAGAGCAGGGACTCCATGTTCTGCGGCTCGTCCATGATGACGACCGGGTGCGTCGCCTTCAGGTAGTCGATCGGCTTGAGACCGTTCAGTTTGTCCCGCGTCTGGTGGATGATGCGCGTATTCGCGTTGCCACGGATCGAGTCGATCGTCATCACCATGATCTGCACGTTGGTCGACGTCGCGAACGACTGCACCTCCTCAGCCGTCTTACCGCTATAGACCGACGAGTCGAAGGTAATGTTGCGCTTCTTGTAGAGATCTTCGAAATGCGAGCGCATGAGCCGGATGCTCGTGTTCACACCTTCACGGATCGCCACGCTCGGCACCAGGATGACGAACTTCGTGAAGTTGTACTGTGCGGCCAGCTCGAAGATGGTGCGGAGGTACACGTAGGTCTTACCCGTACCCGTCTCCATCTCGATATCGAAGTCCAGGCCGGAGTCATCGAACAGCTTCGAGGCAACCTCGAGGCCATTCTTGTCCTGCACGCGCTGCAAGTTGGCAAGCACCGTGTCGCGGTCGAGCACCAGGCGGTTTCCGACGGCGCCGACCTCCTGCGAGAGGTCGAGGTCGAGCGCGGCGTTCTCCGTCTCGTCGAACGCGGCCACCTGGCCGCGCAGCGTCGTCTCCAGCTTCTCGGCGTCCTTCGGCTGGCCGTCGAACAGATCGACGACAGACTTGATCGCGTCGAGCTGGTAGGGCTGGCTCGCGTCAAACTTGAACCCGCTGCTCATCACGCCGTCCAGAGCTCGATGCCCTTGCTCTTACAGAGCTGAGCCAGGTTGGTCTTCAACTGATCGTCACCCTGGAACGCGTCCTCTAGGACGATCAGACGGGCAGGGTCCTCGTCGACCACGGCACGCAACTGCTCGAGCGTCGGCTTGACGTGCTCGTTCAGGTAGGCGAGCACGATGCCATCACCCACCGAGCGAAGGTCAAGGCCGGCCACGTCAACCGAAGCGATCCGCTCCGTCAGGGAGTAGCCCTGCCTGAGCAGAATCTCCGCGAGGAGATCGTCTGCCGAAGCGTCGTCTGAGCTGCTCGACTCGCGCAGGTCAAACAGGTGCTGCTCGAGCTCGGTCCGGTCGACGTCACTCGAGAGCTTCCACTTCGAAAAGTTGGTGTCAGCGAGCCGGTACGAGCGGAATCCGCTGTCTCCCGACATCGTTTGACCAACACGCAGAATACGGTCCCGCGCGATATCAGCAACCGTCGCGTAACCCTCTCGACGGGCCACAGACCCTTCAGGCGTGGGCTCAGGGAGTTGGACTGAGATGAAGCTCCGATGACCAGCGTCCGCAGCGTTTGCGAGCATCACGGCATGAGCAGTTGTTCCCGATCCTGCGAAGAAGTCGAGGATAATGTCCTCCGGGCCCACCGCAAGTGAGAGCATCTTCTGCACCAATGCCGTCGGCTTTGGCGTGTCAAAAACATTATCGCCGAATAGGTCAATTATCTCCTTCTTCCCCTCCTTATTCGTTGCAACATCCGCCCAATAGTTTGTCGTTGGCTGCCCTCTGCTCTCGTGCGCATAAATGACTCGCTGAGGCACGCCATCCCCATTCTTTCCAAAGTAGACGCGCCCGCGCGCGACGAGCTCCTCATAACTCTTCTTGGGGTACGCAAAAAGCCGACGATGCACGGTGCCGCCAGGCGTATGGATATCGTACTCATAGCCCCCGCCTTTGAGCCCCTTCGACACCGTGATCGGCACAGGTCGCCACCGACCTTCAGGAAATTCAGCGGTAGGTTCCTTGTACGCGGACTTCACATACTCTTCAGAGATTGGCTCAGGGTTCACGAGCGCATCTGAGCTTCTGCCGTACGCAAGGATGTACTCTCCTTGGACAGCGACGTTCTTCGTGTCGCTCGAGATCTCCTTCTTTCGCTTCCACATAAAGGAGGCAATGAAGTTGCTCTCACCAAACACTTCGTTGCAGAGCTTTCGCAGGTTGTCTTGTTCGTTGTCGTCGATCGAAACGAAAATAATGCCGTCCTGGGTCAACAAGTTCCGCGCGAGCTTGAGCCGCGGGTACATCATGTTGAGCCAGTTGGAGTGGTAGCGCCCCTCGGTGTCGGCGTTGGTCGAGAGCTTCTTGCCCTCCTCGTTGACCTGGCGCGTCCACTCGAGGTAGGTGTCGAGGCCTTCCTTGTAGTTGTCCGGATAGACGAAGTCTTTGCCGGTGTTGTACGGCGGATCGATGTAGATCATCTTGATCTTGGCGTGGTAGTGCTTCTGCAGGATCTTGAGCACCTCGAGGTTGTCACCCTCGATGAAGATGTTCTTCGTCGTGTCCCAGTCCTTCGAGTTCTCGAAGTCCGGCTTCAGCGTCGCCGTTGTCGGTTCCTGCGCTGCTCGCAGGGCGCGCTTCTTGCCGGGCCAGAACAGTCCGAAACGCTCGGTGCTATCGGCTACGTCGCCGTCGAGCAGTTCCTTGAGTTTCTCGACATCCACCTTGCCGTCGGCGATAGCCTCGGGAATCAGATCGGCAAGCTGCGCTGCCAGCTCGGTCTGGAAGTTCGGTGTGGTGGATGGTGTTTCGTAGATCTCGTCAGTCATTCGGGTGATTCTCTTTCATGATTTTAACAATTTGCGTCGGGTTTGTGAATGCCCGGTGGTCTATGTGGCGATCCGCCATCGGATCGTGAACAGGTGCTCGGTCTCCTGGGTGCCCTGGAGCGACTGTTCAATCAGTTCGAGGTACTTGTCGGCCTCGGCGCGGAGCTTCTTGCGCGCGTCCCGGAAGTCCTCGTCGGCCTCCTCGGCACGCTGCTCCCACTTGCGGGCCTCTTTCTTGAGTCGTAGCTGCTCCATCGGGTCGTCGGCCTGCCGGGCGAGCTTGCGGGCTTCCTTTTCCTTGGCTCGGTACTCGCGGATCTTGCCTTCGTGCTCGGCCTTGCGATCCTGCTGATTGCGGTAGAGCAGTTCCTCCTGCTGGTCGTAGTAGCGGGAGTTGCGGCCCTGGACTTCCTTCTCCAGCTCCGCCCGTCGAGTGTCCAGGTGCGGCGTGAAGCGTGCCGCGTCGATCGCGTCCCGCGTCTCGCCAATTTCGATGCAGGCGAGCTCGAGGATGTCTGCGACGTATTCCTCGTCGAGCCACTGGCCGTCATCGGTCAGGGCGCCGGCGAGCATGTAGGACTCGGAGACATCCTCGTCGCGCGCCCTCATACGGAAGGTCGCAACGCTGACGGTGAGTTCGCCGCTGGTGCCCTCCAGCGCACGAATCGCGCTGCTCACACGCTCCGACTGGCCGAGAGAGAACGTCAGCTCGCGTGCCGGGGTGTCGTGGGTCTTGGCGGTCTCAACGACGTGCTGGGCCAGCGGGCTCGCGTAACGGTACTGGTGGGCGTTCTCCAGCGGCTGGGACTTGAAGAAGTAGCGCCCGGTCGGCGCGTCCTTCACCGGGGTCCGGTTCAGCACGAAGGTGCGCCCGTCGCCCTCGAAGGTGGCGTGCTGGTCGAGTTCGTGCCGGGTTACCGCGAGCAGCAAGCGCTCGAACTTGTTGAGCACCTCGCCGGACTGCGTGTCGTAGGCCTTGAGGCGATCCTGGACGTGGGGGTCGAGATTGTCGAAGACCTTCGCCTTGGCGCTGGCCATCTCGCGCGAGATCTCGCCCGCGTACTGCGCCTCCAGCTCCTTGAACGCGGAGTCCAGTTCGTCAGCGGTTCTGCAGCGGGTGAGGATGTCGCTGATCGTCTTCTCGAAGTCCAGCCCGTCCTCGATCGCGCCGAGCACCTCGTCGCTGGCGCCAAAGACGCTGGAGAACAGTTGGAACTTGTTCGTCAGCAACTCCAGGATGCGCTGCTCGGCGATGTTGCCTTTATTCGAGAAGTTCACGACCACGACGTTGTGCTTCTGCCCGAAGCGATGCACACGTCCGATGCGCTGCTCGACGCGCTGCGGGTTCCAGGGCAGGTCATAGTTGACGAGCATCGAGCAGAACTGCAGGTTGATGCCCTCGGCAGCCGCCTCGGTCGCGATCATGATCGTGCCCTCAATGCGGAAGTAGTCCACAAGCGCCTTGCGCCGATCCACGGCGGCGATGCCGGTGATCAGGTCGCCGTCTCTGTTCTTCTCCAGCCACGCCTGGTAGATCGCGGTCTGCTCCGGCCCGTTGTTCGAGCCGTTGAACAGGACGAGGCCCGCGCCACGACCGGCCTCCCGCAGTGAGCGCGCGATGTACTCCTGCGTCTTCGTCGAGTCCGTGAAGATGATGGCCTTCTCGGGAGCGCCCAGCTCACGGAGCCGCTCGAAGCCGAGGTCGAGCGCCTCTCCGAGCTTGACCGCCTTCTGGTTCTCGGTGATCGAACGGGCCAGCGCCGCATACTCGCGCAGCTCCGCAACCTCGGCGCGCATCGCCTCCAGCAACGGCTCGTCCAGTGGCAACGACGACGCACGGGCACCGGTATCCGTGCCGTCGATCTCGTCGGCCTCCTCCAGCTCCTCGCTGGTGATCTCGTCGTCGACAGCGAAGTCCGCCGCCACCAGACCGCCGCGGCCGTCGCGGCGCTGCCCAGCGGCAACCTCATCGGCCAGACGATTCGCGATGTTCTCCAACGTGCTCGCGACCGCGTAGGTCGACGAGCCGAGACGCTTGCGGATGATCAGGGCAGAGAGGTGGCGCTGGCTCCCGGCGAAGGCGAACAGCTCGTCGCGCTGCAGGTAGTCATTCACCAGGTCGTAGAGCCGCGCCTCGTCCGGCGACGGGGTGAACTCAACGGTCAGCGGCAGGCGCTTGGTGAAGTGGATGTACTTGTCCGCGTCACGCCGCAAGGTGCGCTTCGAGACTGTCGCGACACGCTCCACCAGGTCGTCACCGCCCAGGTCTCGGTTCTTGACGTACCGCTCCCGGAACGCATCAAGGGAATAGAAATAGTCCGGGTCGAAGATCGACACCAGCCCATACAGCTCCTCGAGCTTGTTCTGCAGCGGCGTCGCCGTCAGTAGTACGGACTTATGCGTGCCCGCCACGATGTGCGCCACCGCCTCCGCGGCCTTGGTCTTCCCCGTCCAGTAGTTCCGTAGCCGGTGCGCCTCGTCCGCGACCACGAGATCCCACGCCTTGAGCAGCGACGTCTCGTGCCGGAGCGCGAACTCATACGAGCAGATCAACACCTGCGCCGAGCGTCCGCCTGCTGTAGCAAGCAGCGAGTCCTTCGATTTCGGATCGAGGATGGCGGACGGGATGAGGAACTTTTCGTACAGCTCCTGCTGCCACTGCTGGCGCAGGCTCGACGGGGCGACAATCAGGATGCTGCGACGTCGCTCCGCCCAGTACTGCGTGATGACTATGCCCGCCTCGATAGTCTTTCCGAGGCCTACCTCGTCAGCGAGGATCACGCCCGGCAGGAAGGGTGTCTGCAGTGCGAACAGGGCAGCATCGATCTGATGCGGCTTAGGCTCCACCTGGGCGTCGAACAGGAGACCGGCTAGCTTGCCAACGTGGTCGTTCGCGTAGCTGCGCTGCAACTCATAGGCGAAGTACTTGGCCTGGTAGTCGGTGAGATGCGGGGTCATGCCGCTCTCGCCTGCGTCGCGATTCTGGTGACGTTGTGCGACTCGTCGATGACGACGGCGTCCCAGTGGTGGCGGCGCAGGTCATGGACGAAGCGCTCCTGCTTCAGCGTGTCGATGGAGATGATGACGCGGCGGAAGTAGGAAAACGGGTTGCGGTTGGCGGGCAGCTTCTGCTTGACGCGGGCCACGCCCTGGGAGTCGAGGCGCACGAACGGGATGGCGAAACGGCTCCACATCTCGTGCTGCATCTGCTCCAGCACGTGCCGCGGGGTGACCACCAGGATCCGCTCGCCGCGACCGCGGCGGATGAGCTCAGAGAGGATCATGCCGATCTCGAGCGTCTTGCCGAGGCCGACGGCGTCGGCCAGCAGGATGCGGGGCCGCAGCGTCGCGGGGTCGAGGGCCTTGGCGACGGCCTTGTGCTGGTAGCCGAGCTGGCGGGCGAGCATGCGGGGCGAGACGGTGAGCGAGTCGTCGCTCAGGGGGACGGCGGTCTTGCGGAGCGTGGACTCCACCCAGAGGCGGGAGCGCCGGTACTTGGGTGAGTCGTCGGCGCGGACTTGAGTGTCGCGGGGGTCGTTGAGCTTGATCCGGTCCAGCGAGGGGTAGAAGACGGCGTCCTGGCCGCGGACCAGGTCCGAGAGGCCCTGGGCGTTGAGGACAGGTCCGTCGGACGACTCGTCGACTGACGTGACCAGCCAGTCCTCGTCGCGCACCACGACGACGTTGCCGGGTGCGAAGGTGTTCGTGCTACTCATCGTGGGATGGAGCCTATCGGCCTCGGGGTCCGCACAAGTAGAGCGGGTCAGGAGATCGCCCGCCTTGCGGGATCACTGAAGCGGTCTGACTCCTCCACGATTGAGGACCGGCCGTCATGACGAGCGAGCGGCACCATGGTCCACCAGCCGTCGGCGAACGCCCCTACGTGCAGCGGACCCGCGTAGACTGACACGATCCCCTGATCACCAGGAGCGCAATGAGGCACCCGGAGCAGCGTGACCTGGCGTCGCTGGACACCCTCAGCCGCGTCGCCAACGACCTGGCTGGCGAGTTCCGGCTGGAGCCACTGCTGGAACTCATCCTGCGCAGTTCGGTCACGCTGTTGGGATGTGAGAGCGGCTCCCTCTGCCTCGTGGAGCCGCACACCCACACCTACCGCAAGCAGATCGACATGCAGGCGGGATGCCAAGCAGGGCGGGTGTTCCCGCTCGACGAGGGAGTGACGGGCGCCGTCGCTCGCGCGGGACGGCCGGTCACCTTCCGCCACTACGCCGACGTACCCGGTGGCCACGTGTCCGCCGACAGCCCGCTGTACAACAGGTCGGTGATCGGCGTCCCCATCCGCCTCAGATCGGACCTGCTCGGCTCCCTCGTCGTCTTCGCCCCAGACGATGAGCACTGCTTCGGCGAAGCCGACGCCCAACTCCTGCAACGCTTCGCCACCCACGCGGCCATCGCCATGGCCAATGCCCGCCTACACGCCGAGGCGGCGGACCGCGCGAAGGCGGCCGCGGTGTGGGCCGAGCGGGAGCGCTCGATGCTCGACGTCCACGACGCCCTCGGGCGCGGGCTCGCCACGGTGCTGCTGGAGTTGGCCCACGCGGAAGAGCTGGCCCTCGCGGAGCAACCGGTGGGCGCCGCCCTGAAGGCGGTGCGGCGAGAGGTGGAGTGGGTGCTGCGCGACGGTCGGCGCGCGGTCTGGGGACTGCCAGATTCGTTCGACGGCCGCTCGGTCGAGGAGGCGTTGGCGCTGGAACTGGAGTGGACCGAGGCCATCGCCGGGGTGGCGACGTCGTTCCGCACCTTCGGCGACCCGCAGCCACTGCGCCCCGAGGTGGCCACTCAGCTGGTGCGGATCGTCAAGGAGAGCCTCACCAACGTCGCCCAGCACGCCGATGCTCGCACCGTCCGGCTCGGGCTGGTCTACCTGAGCGAGGGAGTGGCCGTCATCGTCGAGGACGACGGCCGAGGGTTCGATCCCCATGACCGCAGCGGCACCGGCATGGGCCTGTCCGGGCTGGTCTCCCGCGCCACCCAGATGGGCGGGCGCGTGCACCTTGACTCGACGCCCGGCTGGGGCACCCGCGTCCGGGCGGACCTGCCCTACCGCGCCGCCCCCGAGGTGGCCGATGCCGCCAGGCTGCGGGTGGTGGTGGTCCATGACCAGCCGGCGCTCCGGGCCGGCGTCGTGCGGCTTCTCGACCTCGGCGAGCCCGGTGTCCAAGTGGTGGCGGAGATCGCCGAGCCCCGCGCCGCGGCCGATGCGGTGAGGTTGCTGGCGCCCGACGTCGTGCTGGCCGGGAGCCGTGTCTGCCGCACCGACGGCGCGGGGCTGATCACGGAGCTGCGCCAGGTGGACCCCGAACTTCCGGTGGTGGTGCTGCTCGACGACGACGGAGACCAGGCAATGCGCGAGTTCAGCGCCGACGGGGTGAAGTGCATAGTGCCCCGCGACGCGGACGGCACCGCGCTCGGCAGGGCCGTCGTGGCCGCCGCTCAGGGCGACGTGCTGGTGTTCAGCGGCATCCTCGAGCAACTGGACCAGCGGCCCACGCCGGCGAGGCCCAACCGCCTGACCGCGCGGGAACACGAGGTGTTGGAGTTGCTGCGCGAAGGGCTCGCGGACAAGCAGATCGCCACTCGGCTGCAGATCTCGGTGAAGACCGTGGAGAAACACGTCGGTTCGGTGCTGCGCAAGAACGGCGTGCACAGCCGCACCGAGCTCCTGGTGCAGGCCTGACCCCACCAGGCCCCCCATACAGGGGTGGGGGAACTCCCCATATCGCCTAGCCGCGCCGCTGCCTAGGGTGAGAGGACCGCCTGTTCTACCCAGGAGCAACGATGCCCACCACTTCTCTGCCCGAGATCCTTGCGCCGGCCTTCAAGGAGCGCTACGGCGTGCCCGCCATCAACGTGTTCAACGAGCTGAGCATGGCCAGCGTGCTGGCCGGTGCGGTGGAAGCGCGTTCCCCGCTGATCGTGCAGACGTCGGTCAAGACGGTCAAACAGGTCGGCGCGCCGGTGCTGTTCGCGATCTGGGAGTCGCTCACGAGGAACATCGACATCCCTGTGGCGCTGCACCTCGACCACTGCCCGGACCGCGCAGTGATCACCGAGTGCCTGGAGACGGGGTGGGACGCGGTGCTGTTCGACGCGCACGAGTTGCCGGTGGAGGAGAACCAGCGCCAGACAATCGAGGTGGTGGCCGAGGCGCGGCGTCACGGGGCCGCCGTCGAAGGCGAGATCGAAGCCATCATGGGCGTCGAGGACGGGCTCGGCAGTGATGCCCCCAGCGAACGGCAGACCCTAGACGTGCAGCTGCGCTACCTCGAGGCGACGGGAGTGGACGTGTTCGCGCCCGCGCTGGGGAATGCGCACGGCGCCTACAAGACAGCCCCGGTCCTGGACTTCGAACGCGTCAGCGCCATCGTCGAAGCCCACCCGGTGCCGATCGCGCTGCACGGCGGCAGCGGGCTCTCTGACGATCAGTTCCGGGAGATGATCGCGCGCGGGTGCGCGAAGGTGAACATCTCCACCGCTCTCAAGCACGCGTTCATGAAGTCCGGCCTGGAGTACCTGAAGGAGTGCGAGAGCAAGGACAAGTGGGAACCCGTCAAGCTCTTCGACGTGCAGGCCGACGCCATGCGCAAGCTCGCCATCGACATGGCCACCATCTTCGGAAGCGCCGGGAAGGCCTGAGCGATGACCGCCCTCATCTTCGACTGCGACGGCGTGCTCGCCGACACCGAGCGCGACGGACACCTGCCCGCGTTCAACCAGACCTTCCGGGAGTTCGGCCTCCCGATCACCTGGTCCCAGGAGCGCTACGGCGAACTCCTCGAGATCGGCGGCGGGAAGGAACGCATGGCCAGCGAGATCACCCCCGAGTTCGCCGCGGAACACGGCCGCGCCGGCGAGGAGGCCCGCGCTGAGCTGATCGGTCAGCTCCACAAGCGCAAGTCGGCCCTCTTCCAGGAACGGGCCCGCGCGGGTGAGCTGCCCGCCCGGCCGGGGATCCACCGCATCATCACGGAAGCGCTCGCCGAGGGCTGGACTGTCGCCGTCGCCTCCACCTCCGCTGAGCCGTCGGTGCGTGCCGTGCTGGAGCACGCCGTCGGCGCGGAGGCAGCTGCGAAGTGTCACGTCTTCGCCGGCGACATCGTCGCTCACAAGAAGCCGGCGCCGGACATCTACCTGAAGGTCCTCAATGACCTGGCGTTGGACCCGGCCGACTGCCTGGTGGTCGAGGACAGCGGCATCGGCTGCGCGTCGGCACTCGCCGCCGGCCTCACCACGCTGGTCACCATCAGCACCTACACCCACAGCGACGACTTCACCGGAGCGGTCCGCGTGGTGGAGCACCTTGGGGATCCGGGTAACCCGGTCCCCGCCACCAACTCGGCGGGCGATCTCGGGGGGCGCATCGTCGAGCTCTCCGACATCGTCCGCCTCATCCCCACCACCGAGAAGGAGTAGCAATGCCGGGCACCATCGCCGACGTCGAGCGCGTCGTCCACACCCTCGCGGAAGCCATCTGTGAGAACGAGAAGTATTTCGGTGAACTGGACGCGGTCGTCGGCGACGGCGACTTCGGCTACTCACTCGCCCGCGGATTCGAGATCGTCCTGGAGAAGTGGGACGAGTTCGACCGGACCGACCCCGGAGTGCTCATCACCAAGGTCGCGATGGCATTCTCGGCGCGTGTCGGGGGCACCTCCGGACCGATCTGGGGCACTGCCTTCCTCCGGATGGGAAGCGCCCTGAAAGGCTCCGACGAGTTCACCGCCGCCGACGTGGTGCGCGGGCTGCGCGCCGCCGTCGAAGGGATCAAGGCCAGAGGCCACGCTGAGCTAGGAGAGAAGACCCTCCTCGACGCCCTGTCCCCCGCCATCGACACGTTGGAGGCCGAGATCGAGAAGGGGGCCACGGCCGCCGCGGCGATGCGTGCGTTCGCCGACACCGCACGACGCGAGGCCGAAGCCACCGCGCAACTGCAGGCCCGCCGCGGCCGCGCCAGCTACACCGGAGAACGCAGCATCGGATCCGTGGACGCGGGGGCGATGGCTATCGCCGTCCTCGCCGAGCGGCTCGCCGACACCTGGCCCACCGACTGACTCAGAACCACACCACCACCAGCAGCCACCAGCAAAGGGGAGACAATGAAGAAGTTCGTCAACGATCCGAAGCAGTTCGTTCCCGAGATGCTCAAGGGAATCGCGCTCGCCAACCCGGACACGATCAAGTACGTACCTGAGTACAACCTGATCATGCGCGCTGACGCGCCCACCAACAATAAGGTCAGCATCGTCCAGGGCTCCGGCTCCGGCCACGAGCCCGCGCACGTGATGGTGGTGGGCAAGGGAATGCTCGACGCCGCGTGCCCCGGTGACGTGTTCTCGGCCCCACCGGCCGACTACGTCTACGAGACCGCCAAGCTCCTCGCCTCTGACAAGGGCGTCCTGCTGTTGGTCAACAACTACACCGGTGACCGGATGGCCTTCGAGATGGCACAGGAAATGGCCGAGGCCGACGGCGTGACCTGCGACACCTTGTTCATCGACGACGACGTCGCCGTGCAGGACTCGCTCTACACCGTCGGACGGCGCGGCGTGGCCGGCAACTTCTTCGTCATGAAGGCGTGCGGTGCGCTGGCCGAGGAGGGCGCGAGCCTGGCCGAGGTGAAGGCGATCGGTGAGAAGGTCAACGCCGTGACACGCACGATGGGCGTCGCGCTCACCGCGTGCACCCCGCCGGCCAAGGGTGAGCCGCTGTTCCAGCTCGGAGACGACGAGATGGAACTCGGTGTCGGCATCCACGGCGAGCCGGGCCGTCGTCGCGCGAAGCTCGTCTCTGCCGATGAGATCGTCGAGGAGATGCTGGATGCAATCGTGCCCGACCTGCCCTACGAGTCCGGCGACCGCGTCGCGTTGATGGTCAACGGCCTGGGCGGCACCCCGATCAGCGAGCTGTACCTGCTCTACGGCATCGCCGCGGAGAAGCTCCAGGCCAAGGGCCTGACCATTGCCCGCAACTACGTCGGCGAGTACTGCACCTCCCTGGAGATGGCCGGCGCATCGATCACCCTGGTGAAGCTCGACGATGAGATCGAGCGCCTGCTAGACGCACCAGCGGAGATTGTGAACCGAATCTTCTGATCCCCCTGGCTCGCCTCTAGCCGCCGTTCGTTCCTCGCGGGCTGCCCAGCAAGGCAGCCACGCGAGGAACGGGCGCATGCCGCGACAATGACCGCCACCTGAGACCACGAAGGAGGGGCACCAGACATCCTCTGGTGCCCCTCCTCAGTACGTCGGCCCTACTCGGAAGTGCAGGGCTTGCCGTCAACCGTGAACAGACACGGCTCCGTCGCACCACCCTTGGCGGAGACCACCACCGACGGTGCGCTCAAGGTGACTTCACATCGACGCCGCCCAGCTCCCGAGGGACCCTGACCCTGCAATGACCGGGTCGTCTGGACGCGTCCGGTCAGCCGATGAGTCAGGCTTGGGGCGCCACACCATGGCCCAGCCGGCGAAACAGCACGTGCTCGGCGAGGTCGAGGACCCCGGCGTCGCCCGTCAGCACGAAGCCCGCGCTGGCGGCGAGGAACTGCCCGTTGATTTCGAAGGCCAGCGCCCTGGGGTCCTCGCCCCGGAGGTGGCCCTCGCCCTGGGCGGCGATGACGAGCTCGGCGAAGAGTCCGGTGAGGCGCCGCTGGAAATCGGCAATCGCCTTTCGCACTGGCCCGGGCCGGCTCCCCATCTCAAGGGCGGCGCTGGCGAAGAAGCAGCCGCCCGGGAAGACCCGATCGCGCAGATGCTGGAGGTACCGATCGCAGAGCGCCAGGAGCTTCTCGTGCGCGGAGGGCGCGGACATCGCCGGGGTCACCACCACGTCGTCGAAGATTCTTGCGGCCTCCGCCACGGTGGCGAGCTGGAGCTCCACCTTGGAGCCGAAGTGCGCATACAACCCGCTCTTGCTCATGTGCAGCTCAGCGGCCAAGCCGCCGATGGTGAGGCCGTCGATCCCCTCGACCGATGCCAGCCGCGCTGCGGTCTGCAGGATTGCGGCTCTGGTGCGACGCCCGTCAGCGCGGAGTGCACGGACCGGCGGGGGGGACGACTCTGGGTTCACCCTTGACAAGTTAGCACGAACGATCGTACTTTTTTCCCGGGACACGTCGCCAAAGGAGGCGCTCATGAACAAGGCAGCCATCTCCCTGACCACGGGGCTGGAGGACGCCGAGAAGGTCACTGTGGCATTCCTCGTCGCCGTCGGAGCCGCAGAAGCCGGCCGGGAGACCCTGATGTTCCTCACCAAGGAAGCGGTCCGGCTGGCGGTGTCAGGGTTCGCCCGAGCCACCGCCTGCGACGGCTGCCCTCCGCTGACCGATCTCATGGACCGCTACGCCGCAGCTGGCGGTCGCTACATCGCGTGCGATGTGTGCGTAAAAGCCAAGGCCATCGACGCCGGCACGCTGCTGCCCAACGCAGAAGTGGCAGGAACGGTGCAGCTGTGGGAATGGATCGGCGAGGGCGCCACCACCTTCAGCTTCTAGTTGGGCGGGGGGACGAAACCATCCCCTTGCCCCTAGTACCAGGCGGGCGTCGCCGGTCAGACCGCGCGGCCCAGAGCTCTGCCGTCCGGGGCGAGCGGACCGAACCGCCGCCCCGCGGGATGTCGTCGTGTCAGGCGATTAGCGGACGCCCCTGGCGACACCGACCTATGCTCGGAAGACACACGACTGTGCATGGCGGTGATTGCTGTGAAGACGATGACACGGCTGACAGAGGCCTACCGAGATGCCCGCGTCGAGCTCATCGACGACACCTCCCGCTACGTCATCATGAGCGACTGCCACCGCGGGGACGGCTCCAAATCCGACGAGTTCCTTAAGAACAAGAACTCGTTCACCGCCGCACTCGACTACTACTGGAAGAACAACTTCACCTACGTGGAGGCCGGCGACGGCGACGAACTCTGGGAGCACGACTTCAAGCACATCATCCGAGCCAACCGCGCCGTGTGGGAGCACCTGCTCCGGTTCCACCACTCGGGCAGGATGATCCGGATGTGGGGCAACCACGACCTCGACCTGAGAGAGCCCAGCTACGTCCGCCGATTTCTGTGGACGGCCAAGAACGCGGAGAGCGGCGAGATCGAGCCGTTCTTCGACGGCTTGGAGCCCGTGGAGGCGGTCGTGTTCCGGCACCGGGACACCGGGCAGGATGTCCTGCTCGTGCACGGCCACCAGGGCGACTTCCCCAACGACCAGGTCTGGCGGTTCAGCCGGTTCATGATGCGCGCGTTCTGGAGGTATGCCCACGCGTTCGGGTTCCACAGCCCCACGAGCCCCGTGGCCAACACCGACAAGCGACACAAGGTGGAGCGCAACTACGTGAAGTGGATCCGCCAGAGCGGCATCGCGCTGATCTGCGGCCACACCCATCGCGAGAAGTTCCCGCGCCCGGGCCAGATGCCCTACTTCAACTCCGGCAGCTGCGTCTACCCGTCGCACATCACGGCGCTGGAGATCGAGAACGGCTCCATCGCACTCGTCCGGTGGCGTGTGGACCCCAACGAGGATGCGATCCTGCAGGTGACCCGCCGGGTGGTGGCGGGACCCGAGCCGCTGTCCACGTACGACCTTCGCCGCTCGTCGACGAGCCACTGACCTGGCACTGGTTGCCTGACCTCCGGGAGGGACGTACATTTTTCTGTACAGGAGGCTGCCATGAAGACAATGAGCTACACAGAATCCCGAGCACGATACGCAGAGGTACTCGACTCGGTCGTCAACGACCGCGAAGAGGTGGTCATCACCCGCGCCGGGCACGACCCCGTGGTGATCGTGTCGCTCGACGACTACGAGTCGTTGCGCGAGACCGCCTACCTCATGCGTTCCCCCGCGAACGCCCGCCGGCTGCTGGACGCCATGGAGCGGCTCGAAGCCGGGCGCGGTGAGGCCCACGATCTGATCGAGACCGACTGACGTGCTGCTCGTCTGGGATGAGAACGCCTGGGACGACTACCTCTGGTGGCAGGAGCAGGACCGGAAGCTCCTCAAGCGGATCAATGCGCTCCTTGCTGACATCCAACGCAACGGCAACGAAGGCATCGGTAAACCGGAGGCGCTCAAGCACGATTTCGCTGGCTACCGGTCCAGACGAATCACCGACGAGCACCGCCTCGTCTACAAGATCGCCGGCGACGAGGTCCGGATCGCCGCCTGCCGCTACCACTACGGGTAGCGCAGCACGAGGCGATCCACGTGCCTGTCTGGGGGTCATGGACGGGTTCAACGCGTCTCTGCAGGCGCATTCTGTGGTCGCATGACACCGGTCGTCCGAGAGAGTCCGTGGCGTGGTCTCCGCCACTGATCCCATACGTGTCGGCTAGCGCCATGCCGGGTCCGAAGCTGGCCCAGAAGTAGCCGAACGCCCCCAGCGCCACAAGCGCCAGGTACTGCACCGCGACAATCCGAGCCTCACCGTCGGGCCGCCTCCGTGTGCGCAACAGCAGGCCGACCGCGACGACGGGACCAACCGCCAGGCCGGCCAGGACCAGCGGCGCGCCCATGGACTCCCCCGCCGCGGAGACGTCGGCGTAGATCTGGGAGAGCTCGGCACCGGGCACCGCCGCCAGCGGGTTGAGCACCAGGATCTGGACGGCCGCGAGCAGCGCGTACGCGACCACCACGACGGTGCCGACGACCGCAACGACGACGGGTCGCCGGCGGCGAGACACCTCCGCTGTGTGGCTCATGAAGCGGGCTCCCCTGGTGCCAGTGGTCTCATGCGACGAGAGTAGTTGTCGGCAGCCGAACGAGGAGCACTGGCACGGCGCCACCGCTGACCGGTTCATGGCGCACGTCGCCATCCACGAGGCCGACGACCAGGGCGAGACCGTGAGCCGGGCATAGACAGTGGCCCGCGACGGGCGACCTCGGGCCATCGCCTCCTGACTTTGTTCACTCGACGAACAGGAAAATGAACTAAACAAAATCTAGGGCTGGAGCATGTCACCGACGACGAGTACCGCGCCTGACAGGATGGTGGTGACCCCTCGCTCGAAGGAGTAGGCCACGACCCTTCGAGACGGGCCGCGCCGCTCCGCGGACGGCCCTCCTCAGGGAGCGGGAAACGGACCACGCCGCTCCGCGGACGGCCGTCCTCAGGGAGCGATGGACGGGCCGCGCCGCCCAGGTTGTCGGGCGTCGGTTACCGCTCCCTGAGGGCCCGCCGCCGAAGGCGCGTGGGCGGCGTCCCCCCGCTCCCTGAGGGCCCCACCGCCGAAGGCGCGTGGGCGTCTCGAAGGGTCGTAACCCAGCCTGACACGCGGTCGCACTCGAAGGTGCCGGTCACGACCCTTCGAGACGGGCCGCGCCGCTGCGCGGGCGGCCCTCCTCAGGGAACGGGAAACGAGCCGCGCCGCTGCGCGGGCGGCCCTCCTCAGGGAACGGGAAACGAGCCGCGCCGCTGCGCGGGCGGCCCTCCTCAGGGAACGGCAACACGGACAACGCCGCTGCGCGGACGGCCCTCCTCAGGGACCGGGGGGACGGCCCTCCTCAGGGACCGGTGGAGGTCTGCGTTGACGCGGCCACGTCGACCAGGCGCCCGGCGACGCCGCGCGGGTCCTGGCCCATCCACACCGCGCGCAGCTCCCGCTCGATCTGCCCACCCTCGACGGGGACCGCGAGCACCCGGCCGTCCATGAGCGCGCCGCGGACGGCGTGGTTGCTCAACACGGCGGGGCCGAGCCCAGCGGCAACCGCAGCCACGATGGCGGCGTTGCTCGACAACTGCGCCACAGGGGTGGCGCGCGCCGACACCCCCGCGGACGCGGCCGCCCGGTCCAGGAAGCGACGGGTCCCCGAGCCGGGCTCCCGCTCGACCAGCGGAATGGCGGCCAACTCCGAGACCGTCACCGCCCCGCGACGCTCGGCCCACGGGTGCTCCGGCGGGATGATCACCATCAGCCGGTCGCGGCCCACCAGCCGGCTCGACACGTCGTCGGGCACATCCGGCGACTCGACGAAGCCGACCGTCACCCGCGCGTGACGGACTGCCTCGATCACCGCGTCGGAGTTGAGGATCTCGAGTGAGACGGCGGCGTCGGGGTGTGCGCGCCGCAGCGCGGCGAGCCACACGGGCGCGAGGTACTCGGCGATCGTCATGCTCGCCGCCACCGTCACCGCTCCCCCGGCGGTGGCCGTCACCGCGCCGGCGCCCGCCATGAGCCGGTCCATGGCTTCGACCACCTCCCGCGCCCAGCCCACCACCAGCGCGCCCTCGGGGGTGACGTCGGAGCCGGCCGCGCTGCGCCGCACGACGGCGAAGCCCAGCCGCCGCTCCAGCCCGGCCAGGGCGCGGCTGGCGTTGGACTGCGCCATGCCGATCTCCCGCGCCGCCGCGCCCAGCGATCCGTGCTCGGCGACGGCGACCAGCAGGCGCAGCGCCGGGAGGCCGGGCTCATCGGGAAAGATGGTCATATCGCGATCATATGACCTGCTGCGCTGATCGGGTTACCGGCCGCGCGGCGATCGGGCGCACGGTAGGTGCGTGACCAGCTTCCGCGCCGCCATCCCTGGCCTCGCCGCCTGTCTGGCGGCCGCCGTCGCATCCGTCGCGGTGAGCAGGGTCGTCCCGCTCGCCAGTCCGCTGCTGGTGGCGATCCTCGCCGGGATCGCGTGGCGGACGGCCCGGGGCACGACGGCGTCCTGGGCCTCGGGGGTGGGCGTGGCCGGGCGGCAGCTCCTGCGGGTGGGGATCGTGCTGCTGGGGCTGCAGGTGTCGCTGCTGACCGTGGCCGGGCTCGGCCCCGCGACACTGGTGCTCGTCGCGACGGCGGTGGGCGTCACCTTCGCCGCCACCGCCTGGCTGGGGCGACGCCTCGGGCTTGGCGCCGAGCAGTCGCTGTTGGTGGCCGCGGGCTTCTCGATCTGCGGGGCGGCTGCGGTCGCGGCCGCGGAGGGCGTGACCGACTCCGACAAGGAGGAGGTGGCCACCGCCGTCGCCCTGGTGGTGGTCTTCGGGACGGGGATGATCGTCGCGCTGCCGCTGCTCGCCGCGGTCCTGGAGTTGACTCCGACGGCAGCCGGGCTGTGGATCGGCGCCTCCACGCACGAGGTGGCGCAGGTGGTCGCGGCCGCGGGCCTCGTGGGGGCGGAGTCCCTCGGCGTGGCGGTGACGGTCAAGCTCGCCCGGGTGGCGCTGCTGGCGCCGGTCATGGGGGTCCTCGCGGGCCGGGAGCGGCGCCGGCTGCGCACCCTGCCGGGCGCCGGTGCCCGCGACCTGCGGCTGCCGCCCGTCGTCCCGCTCTTCGTCGTGGGGTTTCTGGCGGCCATGGCCGCACGGACCGTCGGGCTCGTGCCGGAGTCCGCGCTCACGGTCCTGGGCCAGGTCCAGCAGCTCCTGCTGGCCGCGGCGATGTTCGCCCTCGGGCTGGGGGTGGACCTGCGCGCGTTGGCGACCGTGGGGCGACGTCCGCTCCTGCTCGGCGCGACTGCCACGCTCCTCATCGGCTCGATCGGGCTCGCCGGCGCCGTCGCGATCGCCTAGCTGGTCGAAGCGGGGAGCCCGCCCGGGACCGAACGCCTGCGGACACGAACGAAGGCCGAGCATTGATTGATTCAATGCCCGGCCTCCGCAATGTGTTCGGGGGAGGACGGCTCCCGGACTCGAATGGCTCTGAGACCTACCCGTCCGTCTCGGCGGGTGTCGGCGATGATCGTCGGCAATACATCTGGAAACCACTCGACCGCTTCGTCCATCTCTACATCTCCCAGCGGATCTGCTTCGTTGGCTTCTGCGTACCCACCATTAGACGCCTCCCGCGGCACCGGCACAAGAGGCGGAACAGAAGAATCTCCTGAGATTTTCTTACCCTGTCCGGAGTGTCGCTTGACATGCCTCGACACCGCGCCGGCGGGGGCGCACCGGCTCAGAGGGACGCCTCGGGAGGCACGAAGCGGGCCACCTCCGCCAGATCCAGGTCGGCCTCCGGAAGCTCCACGCTTCTCGTCGCTGTTCATGCTGGCGATCAGGAGCCCGAAGCGCTGAGCCGCCTCGTCACGCCCCGGGGGCGGACGGCCGGTGGGTCGCCGCGCCGAGTGCGGCCGCGACCGCGCCCACCGCCGCCAACGCGGGGATGAGCGTGAACGCCAGGTGCACCCCGACGGCGTCCGCCAGCACGCCCAGCACGAACGGCACCACCGCCACCGCGACACCGAGGGACACCATGATCAGCCCCTGCGCCGAGTCCTTCGACCCGCTCGCCGTGGAGAGCATCAGGCTGGCCGCGAACGGATACAGCAGGCCGCAGCCCATCCCGGCGACGGCGAGCCCCAGCACCGCGACCGTCGGGGCGGTCGCCAGCCACAACACGAGCCAGCCGAGCGCGTTGACCCCGAAGGCCGCGACCACCAGCCTGGCCGGCGCCCACCTCGCCGTGAACCACCAGGAAACCAGCCGCGACGTCGCCATCCCGCCGACGAAGGCCGCCGTCGCGGCCGCCGCGACGGCCGTGCCCGCCGACGTGCGCTCCGTGATGAGGGTGAGCGCCCAGAACGTCGTGGCGCTCTCGATGGCCACGCCGAGCAGCGCCGCCAGCAGGAACCACCAGCCCGACGGCGGCAGCTGCCGCATGGCGCGCCGCAGCACTCCCCCACCCGCCGGTCCTGCCTCCGCGGGGCCGGGCCCGGCCGCCGCCGTCCGCGGACCCCGGGGAGTCATGCCGCGCGACGCCGGCATCCGCAGCCAGATCACGATCGCGGCGACACCGAGCGGGACGGTCGACAGCACCACCGGCCGCCAACCGAAGCCCGCCGCGACACTCGCGCCGATCGCCACCGGCCCCAGCAGCCCCACCAGGGTGCCCAGGCCGTTCGCGGTGGTCACGGCGTCCGCCGGGCGCGGCGAGTGATGCACCACGAGCCCGGTCTGCGCCGCCGCGATGGCCATGTTCCCGCCGACGGCCAGCACCACCGTCGCGGTCAGCGTCCCCGGCAGCGACGACAGCAGCGCCAACCCCGCCGCGCCCACCGCCACGAGCGCGGCGCCCAGCACCAGCGCCCCACGCCGCCCGAGCACCCCGACGACGGCGGCCAGCGCCCCACCCGCCAGGGCCGTGCCCGCGGCCATGGCCGTGCCGTGCAGCCCGATCTGGGCTGCGGTGAATCCCACCTCGCGGCCCAGGATCTGGATCACCGGTCCGAACGCGTAGAGCAGCCATCCCCAGAGCAGGAACGCGCCGTACATGCCCAGGCTGAAGCGGTCGAACCGGCGGGGCTCTGTCGCGCTCGCGAGGGCGGTCGGCACGTCATCCGGGAGGGTCACAGTCGAAGTGTAGGGACCGCCGACAGCGACGCGGCGCGGGCACCAGTCTCGCTGATGCCCGCGCCGCGCGTTGTGGGTGACTCGTCAGGCGACGGTGTCGGCCGTCCTGGCCGGCAGCGTCTTCGGCTTGAACGACGGCCGGGTGGCCTCGTAGGCCGCGATGTCGCCCTCGTGCTGCAGCGTCATCGAGATGTCGTCGAGGCCCTCCAGCAGGCGGTGGCGAGTGAAGTCGTCGATCTCGAACGGGATCTGCGTGCCGTCGCCGAGGACGACCCGGCGCTCGACGAGGTCGACCTCGATCTCCTGGCCCGGGTTCGCGTCGATGTAGTCCCAGATCTGGTCCACCGTCTCCTCGGAGACGACACCGACGACGAGGCCGGCCTTGCCGGCGTTGTTGCGGAAGATGTCGCCGAAGCGGGCCCCGATGATCGCCTTGAAGCCGTAGTTCTGCAGCGCCCACACGGCGTGCTCACGCGACGAGCCGGTGCCGAAGTCCGGGCCCGGCACCAGGATGGAACCGTTGCGGAACGCGTCCTGGTTCAGCACGAACTCGGGGTCGTTGCGCCAGGCGGCGAACAGGCCGTCCTCGAAGCCGGTGCGGGTGATCCGCTTGAGGTAGACGGCGGGGATGATCTGGTCGGTGTCGACGTTGCTGCGGCGCAGCGGCACGGGCACGCCGACGTGACGGGAAAACTTCTCCATGATGCGGGTCTCCTCAGGCTGAGAGGTCGGCGGGGGCGGACAGGTGGCCGGTGATGGCGGTGGCGGCGGCGACCGGCGGCGACACCAGGTGCGTGCGGCCGCCCTTGCCCTGGCGGCCTTCGAAGTTGCGGTTCGACGTCGACGCCGCCCGCTCACCCGGCTGCAGCTGGTCGGGGTTCATGCCGAGGCACATCGAGCAGCCGGCGGCGCGCCACTCGGCGCCGAAGTCCAGGAACACCTTGTCCAGGCCCTCGGACTCCGCCTGGAGCCGCACCCGGGCCGAGCCCGGCACGACCAGCATGCGCACGCCGTCGGCGATGCGGCGGCCCTTGAGCACCGACGCGGCCAGGCGCAGGTCCTCGATGCGGCCGTTGGTGCAGGAGCCCAGGAAGACGGTGTCGACCTTGATGTCGCGCATCGGGGTGCCCGGCGTCAGGTCCATGTACTCCAGCGCGCGGCGGGCCGTGGCCTGCTCGACGTCGGACTCGAAGTCCTCCGGGTTCGGGACGACGGCGCCCAGCGGCACGCCGTGGCCCGGGTTGGTGCCCCAGGTGACGAAGGGGGTGAGCTGAGTGGCGTCGATGTCGACCTCGACGTCGAACGTCGCGTCGTCGTCGGTGCGCAGCGTCTTCCAGTACTCGACGGCGGCGTCCCACTCCTCGCCCTCCGGCGCGTGCGGCCGGCCCTTGAGGTAGGCGAAGGTCGTCTCGTCGGGGGCCATCATGCCCGCCTTGGCGCCCCACTCGATGGACATGTTGCAGATCGTCATGCGGCCCTCCATCGAGAGCGCCTCGACGGTGGAGCCGCGGTACTCGACGATGTAGCCCTGGCCGCCGCCGGTGCCGACCTTCGCGATCAGCGCCAGCACGACGTCCTTGGCGGTGACGCCGTCGGGCAGCTCGCCGTTGATGTTGACCGCCATGGTCTTGGGCTTCTTCTGCGGCAGCGTCTGGGTGGCCAGCACGTGCTCCACCTCGGAGGTGCCGATGCCGAAGGCCAGCGCGCCGAACGCGCCGTGGGTGGAGGTGTGCGAGTCGCCGCAGACGATCGTCATGCCCGGCTGGGTGACGCCCAGCTGGGGGCCGATGATGTGCACGACGCCCTGGTCGCGGTCACCCAGCGAGTGGATGCGGACCCCGAAGTCCTTGGCGTTCTGCCGCAGCGTCTCAACCTGCTTGCGCGAGGTGGGCTCGGCGATGGGCTTGAGGATGTCGAGGGTGGGGGTGTTGTGGTCCTCGGTGGCCAGGGTCAGGTCCGGCCGGCGGACGGGGCGGCCCGCGAGCCGCAGCCCCTCGAACGCCTGCGGGCTGGTCACCTCGTGGACCAGATGCAGGTCGATGTAGAGCAGATCAGGCTCTCCCTCGGCCGTGCGGACGACGTGCGCGTCCCATACCTTCTCGCTCAGGGTCTTGCCCATGGGTCCTCTTCTCGACAAACGATGCCTTCAAAAGCTGCGTCAAGTATGTCCGAGGACACGCGCGGATCCAGTTTGCATGTCCACAATGTGGATTGTTAATCTCACGATATGGACGATACAAGTGGCGTCGGCGTACTCGACAAAGCGGCCGCCGTGCTGGCCGCCCTGGAGCGCAATCCCCTGACCCTCGCGGGGCTGGTCTCGGCCACCGGCCTCGCCCGCCCCACCGCTCACCGCCTGGCGGTGGCCCTCGAGCATCACCGGCTGGTCGGGCGCGACCTGCAGGGCCGGTTCGTGCTCGGACCGCGGCTCATCGAGCTGGCCGAGTCGGCCGGCGAGGATCCGCTCCTGGCGACGGCCGGCCCCATCCTGACGCGCCTGCGCGACATCACGGGCGAGTCGGTGCAGATGTTCCGCCGCCAGGGCGACATCCGCATCTGCGTGGCCTCCGTCGAGCGCCCCACGGGCCTGCGCGACACCGTCCCCGTCGGCGCGCAGCTGTCGATGACGGCCGGGTCGGCGGCGCAGGTGCTCCTCGCATGGGAGGAGCCGGAGAAGCTTGAGAAGCTGCTGGAGCACGCGTCGTTCACGATGTCGACACTGCAGAGCGTGCGGCGTCGCGGTTGGGCGCAGTCGGTCGCGGAGCGGGAGGCGGGCGTGGCGTCGGTGTCGGCGCCGGTGCTGGCGCCGTCGGGCAAGCTCATCGCGGCGGTGTCCGTGTCCGGGCCCATCGAGCGGTTGACGCGCTCCCCCGGCCGGCTGCACGCTCCGGCGGTGCTCGCGGCTGCCGAGCGGCTGAGCGAGGTGCTGCGCCGCAGCGGGGCGCCCGAGTGATGTCGCGCTGACCGGCCGACCGGCCGACAACAGCGAAGGTCCCCCAGCCGATATCGACTGGGGGACCTTCTGTTTGTAGCCCCGACGGGATTCGAACCCGCGCTACCGCCTTGAGAGGGCGGCGTGCTAGGCCGCTACACAACGGGGCCCTAGCGAGTGGAAAGCTTAACACCTTCCGCAGGGGTACTAGGACTCGAACCTAGACTGACGGAACCAGAATCCGGCGGGCTGCCAATTACCCCATACCCCTGTGCTACCGGCGAGCCGGGCACGAGTAGGAACAGTACACGATCGCGCTCACGGCCCGCAAACCGGCGAGTTGACTCATCGAAGATGCCCGCGTAGCTGGAGTCGTTGACTCATCTGAAGATGCCCGCGTGGGTCAGACTCGGGGATGGAGTTGACGATGGCGACACGTAGAGCGGTCACGCAGGCTCAGCTGGCG
>NZ_CAXWGV010000016.1:0-37113 GCF_964266725.1 Tessaracoccus sp. O5.2
GTCGTGTCTGGTTGTCCGGGTCCATGGCCCACGAAAGCTATATGTGAATAGTGTGTTGTGTTGATCGGACATGACCAGTCACGGGTGACCGTGGTGGTTGTTCCGGTGGCCATAGCGAGAGGGAAACACCCGGTCCCATCCCGAACCCGGAAGTTAAGCCTTTCAGCGCCGATGGTACTGCAGCGGGGACGCTGTGGGAGACTAGGACGCCGCCGGACGCTTACTTGAATACAGCGAGGGGGAAGACGCGCTGCCGGCCTGGCCGGTGTGTGTGTCTTCCCCCTCGCTTTTTCCATGCCCACACGCAGATGAGGGACCAGTCACCGCCCGCGTGTGCGGTCGGCACGGCGTTGATCGCGCCGTCCCCCTCGCCGTGCCCGCGCCGTTTGGGTCCCGCGGCGATGTGCTGAGATGATGGTCGTTATGTCTAGCGATAACCGCACCCCGCGCCACGATCCTCGGGACGATCGGCGCGGCGGTCCCCGCCGTGAGGGCGGCCCCCGCTCGGGCGGAGACGATCGACGGCCGCGGCGCGATGATGACCGTCGTGGTCCGCGTCAGGAGGGTGAGCGTCGCCCGTGGGGCAACCGCGATGACAGTCGTGGTTCCGGTCCGCGTCGTGATGATGACCGGCGGGGTCCGCGTCAGGAGGGTGACCGTCGCCCGTGGGGCAAGCGTGACGACAACCGTGGCTCCGGCCCGCGCCGTGATGATGACCGTCGTGGTCCGCGTCAGGAGGGTGAGCGTCGCCCGTGGGGCAAGCGTGACGACAACCGTGGCTCCGGCCCTCGTCAGGAGGGTGAGCGTCGCCCGTGGGGTAACCGTGACGACAACCGTGGCTCCGGCCCCCGCCGTTACGACGACCGCCGAGGCCCGCGCCGCGACGATGACCGCCGTGGCCCGCGTCAGGAGGGCGAGCGTCGCCCCTGGGGCAACCGCGACGACAACCGTGGCTCCGGTCCCCGCCGTGATGATGACCGGCGGGGTCCGCGTCAGGAGGGTGAGCGTCGCCCGTGGGGTAACCGCGACGATAGCCGTGGCTCCGGTCCCCGCCGTGATGATGACCGGCGTGGTCCGCGTCAGGAGGGTGAGCGTCGTCCGTGGGGTAACCGCGACGATAGCCGTGGATCTGGTCCCCGCCGTGACGATGACCGCCGAGGCCCGCGCCGCGACGATGACCGGCGCGGTCCGCGTCAGGAGGGTGAGCGTCGCCCCTGGGGCAACCGCGACGACAACCGTGGCTCCGGCCCGCGTCGCGACGACGACCGCAGAGGCCCGCGCCGGGACGACAGGGGTCCGCGCACCGAGGAACAGCCCTACGTCCCGCATCCCGGCACCGCCCCCCGCGCGGACGAGCCCGACGTGCCGCAGGACTTCGTCGAGTCCCAGCTCCCGGCAGGCGTGAAGGCCGAGTTGCGCGGTCTGCCCAAGGAACTGGCCGAGATCGTCGGCGCCCACATCTGGGCCGCCGGACGCTACGTCGACGTCGACCCGGACCTGGCCTTCCGCCACGCCGAGGCCGCGCGCCGGAGGGCGGGTCGTCTGCCCATCGTCCGCGAGGCCGCCGCCGAGACGGCCTACGCCGCAGGCGAGTTCGCCGTGGCGCTGCGCGAGTTCCGGGCCATCCGTCGGCTCAGTGGCGGTGACGAGCTGATCCCCGTCATCGCGGACTGCGAGCGAGCTCTGGGGCGTCCCCGTGACGCACTGGAGGTCCTGGGCGAACTGTCGCCGACCACGAAGGACGTGTGGCTGCGGATCGAGTGCCTCCTCGTCGAGGCCGGCGTGCGCGCCGATCTCGGTCAGCGCGCCGAGGCCAAGCGGTTGCTGCAGGCGGCCATCAGCCGCCGCGTCGGCCCGCCGTTCGGACAGGCTCGGTTGCGCTACGCCTACGCCAACCTCCTGGAGGAGGACGGCGACCTGGCAGGCGCGCGGGAGTGGTTCACCTCGGCCGCGGCCCTCGATGAGAACGCCGAACTCGACATCTCCGACCGCCTCGCCACGCTCGACGGCGTGGTCCTGCCCGACTTCCTCGACGAGGACGAGGACGAGGAGGAGGACGAGCCCATCGCCGAGGAGGCCGACGAGTCCATGGCCGACGAGGCCGACGAGTCCACCGATGCTGGGGCCGGCGAGCCCATCGACGAGGGCGACGAGCCCACCGACGATGAGGCCGGCGAGGACGATGAGTCCGACGTCGAGGCCGAGGCAGAGCCCGACGACGACTCGGACGGCCTTCCGGCCGACGATGACGAGCACGACGAGGATGCCGAACGCGCGTTCGACGCGCAGGCACCAGACAGCGACGAGGAGCAGCACTGACATGCGGGCACTGGCAGCCGACTACGACGCCGCCCTGTTCGACCTCGACGGGGTGATCTACCTCGGCCCCTACGCCGTCGACGGTGTGGCCGTGGCGCTCGAGGAGCTCCGCTCGCGCGGAACCCGCCTCGGCTTCGTCACCAACAACGCCGCCCGCACGCCGGCCGCGGTCGCCGAGCACCTCACCGAGCTCGGAATCCGGGCGGATGCCGACGATGTGGTCAACTCGACCCAGGCCACGCTGCGCATGCTGGGCGCCGACCTCCCCGCGGGGGCGAGAATCCTCGCCGTCGGGACCGACGCCCTCGTGCAGCAGTTGAGCGAGGCCGGATTCACCGTCGTCGCATCCCTCGACGACGCGCCTGACGCGGTGGTGCAGGGCTACCACCCCACGATCGCGTGGCAGCGCCTCGAGGAGGCCGCCCTGGCGGTCCAGCGCGGCGCCGCCTGGTACGCGACCAACCCCGACCTCACCCGGCCCTCCGATCGTGGCATCGTGCCCGGCCTGGGATCCCAGATCGCGGTGGTGCGGGCGTGTGTCGACGTCGACCCTCGAATCGCCGGCAAGCCGTACCGACCCCTGCTCGACGAGACCGTGCTGCGCCTGTCGGCGTCGCATCCCATCTTTGTGGGGGACCGCACCGACACCGACATCCTCGGGGCCAACAACGTCGGCATGGACTCGCTGTTCGTGTTCACCGGCGCGCACGGCAAGGCGGACCTGGCGGAGGCGGCCCCCGAGTACCGGCCGACCTACATCGGCTATGACGCGTCCGCGCTGCTCGAGCCCGCGCGGGAGGCCCACGTCAACGGCTCGCGCTTCGTGTGCGGGTACCAGGAGATCGACCTCACCGACGCCGGCGGCTTCCTCTCCACGCGGCCCGTCACGCGCGACGAGCAGCTCGACGCACTGTGGGCGGCGCTGCAGGCCCGCTGGCGCTACGGCGTCAACATCTCCGGCGTCCTGAACTCGCTCGACACCCTGCGATGACCGTCCCCACCCCCCGCAGCGCGGCCCCGTCGGACGTCCGGCGGATCCAGCTGGTCGAGGAGGTCGTGGCCGCCCTGGACGGCGTCGAGGACGCCCCTCTGGAGGCGCAGGTGGCACGTCTCGGGGAGGCACAGCAGGTGCTGGCGGCCATCCTCAACAACGATCCTGGGGTCGGGCAGCTGGGGATCCCCGGCGTCGCCCCGTGAGACTCGACCTGGCGCTCGTGGCGCGCGGCCTCGCCCGCTCCCGAGCCCAGGCGGCTGAGCTCATCGCCGCGGGCCGGGTGACCGTCAACGGGTCGGCCGCCTCGAAGGCCGCGCAGCGGGTGGCCGACCGGGACGACATCGCCGCCGACGTCGAGCCCTGGGTCTCGCGGGCCGCCCACAAGCTCATCGGAGCGCTCGAGTCGTCGGGCGTCCGTGTCGGCGGCCGCGTGCTCGACGCCGGGGCCTCCACCGGGGGATTCACCCAGGTGTGCCTGGCGCGCGGCGCCGAGGTGGTGTACGCCGTCGACGTCGGTCACGGCCAGCTCGCGGCTCCAGTCCGCGACGACCCGCGGGTGCGCGTCCACGAGGGGCTCAACCTGCGCGACCTCACCCTCGACCACCTCGACGGCGCACCCGTCGACCTCGTCGTCGGCGACGTCTCCTTCATCTCCCTGCGCCTCCTCCTCCCGCCCCTCCTGGCGGTCCTCACCGATGACGGCGCGGCGCTGCTGCTGGTCAAGCCGCAGTTCGAGGTCGGCCGGGAGGCACTCGGCGCCGGTGGCGTCGTCCGCGACGACGCGCTGAGGCGAGCGTGTGTCGACGCCGTGGTGGCGGACGCAAACCGCCTGGGCTGGCGCGAACGGTGGCGCGGCATCAGCGCCCTGCCCGGCGCCTCCGGCAACGTCGAGTACTTCGTGCATCTCACTCGGTAGGGTGGACGCGTGATGCAGCGAACCGTGGCCGTCCTGGTCCACCCCGAGCGCGACGAGGCGATCGAGAAGGCCACCCAGTTCATCGCGGACCTCCACGCGATGGGGTTCGGCTTCGTCGTGTTCCCCGGCGACCTGGAGCGCATCCGGGCCCGCGTCACGGACGCGAAAGTGCACCCGCTGGATGGGACGCCCGCGGAGCTGGCCGTCGTCTTCGGCGGCGACGGCACGATCCTGCGTGCCGCGGAGTGGGCCATGCCGCTGGGCGTCCCGCTGCTCGGGGTCAACCTCGGCCACGTCGGCTTCCTGGCCGAACTCGAGCCCTCGGACATCCACGCGCTGCCCGGCGTCGTCGCGAACCGGCTCTACCTCGTCGAGGAGCGCCTCGCGCTCCAGGTGGAGGTCCGCGACCCCGATGGCCGGCTGACCTGGGTCTCGCACGCCGTCAACGAGGTGTCGCTGGAGAAGATCGCCCGCGAGCGCATGCTGAACGTCCTGGTCAGCGTCGACGACCGTCCGCTGTCGCGGTGGGGCTGTGACGGGGTCCTCGTCTCGACCCCCACGGGATCGACCGCCTACGGCTTCTCGGCGGGCGGGCCGGTGATCTGGCCCGACGTCCAGGCCATCCTGGTCGTCCCGCTCGCCGCGCACGCCCTCTTCAACCGACCCATGGTCCTCAGCCCCTCGTCCGAGGTGCGGCTGGAACTCCCCGACGGCGCCCGCACCCCGGGCATCCTGTGGTGCGACGGGCGCCGGAGCCATGACCTGGCGCCGGGGGAGTGGATCAGCGTGCGCTCCCACCGGCATCAGGTCAGGATCGCCCGCATCGGTGAGCAGCCGTTCACGACCCGACTCGTGAAGAAGTTCGCGCTCCCCGTCGACGGCTGGCGGCACCGCCGCAGCGAGCGCTGATGCTCGCCTCCCTCCGCCTGACGGCCTTCGGGGTCGTCGACGAGGCGGACCTCGAACTCGGGCCCGGGCTCACGGCCCTGACGGGCGAGACCGGAGCCGGCAAGACCATGCTCGTCGCCGGCCTGGGCCACCTACTCGGCACCCGCGCCGACTCCGGCATCGTGCGCCGCGGCAGGGACCGGGCAGTCGTCGAGGGCCGCTGGGTGCTGCCCGGCCACCTGGTCGACCGGGTCCGCGAGCTGGGCGGCGAGGCGGACGACGACGAGGTCGTCACGCTGCGCCAGGTGTCACAGCAGGGCCGCTCCCGGGCCGTCGTCGGTGGCGCGGGGGTGCCGGTGGCGACGCTGGCGGCCCTCCTCGGGGAGGTCGCCACGATCCACGGCCAGTCCGGGCAGATGCGGCTGTCCACTCCCGAACGCCAACGCGAGGTCCTCGACCAGCACGCCCGGCCGGCGAGGCTCGAGCCCTACCGCGCGGCGTACGCCGAGCGTCGCGCGGCCGAGGCGGAACTGGCCGCGCTGCGGGCGGCCGCCATGGAACGGGCGCGCGAGGAGGATCTGCTGCGGTTCGGGCTCGCCGAGATCGACGCCGTGGAGCCCGTCTCCGGGGAGGACGATGCGCTGGCCGCGGAGCAGGCCAGGCTGAGCGACCTCGACGACCTCCGCGCCCTCGCGGCCGCCGCGCAGACCGCGCTGAGCGGCACCGAAACCGACTTCGACCTGCCCAGCGCCGTGGCGCTCATCGGGCAGACCCGCAAGACCCTGGCGACGCTGGCCGACCGCGACGACGCCGCCGCGCCGCTCGCCGCGCGCTCCGTCGAGGCAGCCATGCTCGTCACGGACCTCGCGGCCGATGTCGCGGGCTACCTCGACGACCTCGTCGCGGACCCGTTGCGCCTCGAGGCAGTCGGGCAGCGCCGCGCCCAGCTCGCCGGGCTCACCCGCAAGTACGGTGCCACGATCGACGATGTGCTGGCCTGGGCGGACGACGCCCGCTCCCGCCTCGAGGCGCTCACCGGTAGCGACGCCCGCATCGACGAGCTCGCCGGACGGGTCGCGGCGCTGGACCGGCAGCTCGCAGCCGACGCCGCGGACATCTCGACGGCCCGCCGGGCGGCGGCGCTCGACCTCGAAGCGCGCGTCAAGGCGGAGCTCGCCGCGCTCGCCATGCCGCACGCCCAGCTGCGCTTCGCCATCGACGAGGCCCCCCTCGGACCCCACGGCGCCGACCGCATCGAGCTGCTGTTCTCGGCCAACCCCGGCTCCGCGCCCGCGCCCCTGGCGAAGGTGGCCTCCGGCGGCGAGCTGTCGCGCGTCAGGCTCGCCCTCGAGGTGGTGCTCGCGGACGACTCGGCCGGCCACACGTTCGTGTTCGACGAGGTCGACGCGGGTGTCGGCGGCGCCGTCGGCGTGGAGATCGGGCGGCGGCTGCAGCGGCTCGCCGCCGTGTCCCAGGTCATCGTCGTGACGCACCTGGCCCAGGTGGCCGCGTTCGCCGACCGGCACTTCGTCGTGCACAAGGCCTCCGACGGCCAGGTGACGACCTCCGGCGTGCGGGCGCTCGACGACGAGGAGCGGGCCGCCGAACTGGCCCGGATGATGGGCGGCGACGCGGCATCGGCGTCCGGCCTGGAGCACGCGGCCGAGCTGCTGGCGCGCGCCCGCCGCGCCTGAGCCGGGTGTTACGGTCTCGTTTCGGGCACGGCGCGCCGGGGCACCGCCCGCCGCCGCGCCATAGGCTGGAGTTCCGTGGACAACTCGAAGATCACCAAGCACGTGTTCGTGACCGGGGGCGTCGTCTCCTCGCTCGGCAAGGGACTGACCGCCTCGAGCCTGGGAAACCTGCTCGTCGCCCGCGGACTGCGCGTCACCATGCAGAAGCTCGACCCGTACCTCAACGTCGATCCCGGCACCATGAACCCCTTCCAGCACGGTGAGGTGTTCGTCACCGAGGACGGGGCGGAGACGGACCTCGACATCGGCCACTACGAGCGCTTCCTCGACGTCGATCTGAGCGGCGACGCCAACGTCACTACCGGCAAGGTCTACTCGACGGTCATCGCGAAGGAACGCCGCGGCGACTACCTCGGCGACACCGTCCAGGTGATCCCGCACATCACCGGTGAGATCCGCGACCGCATGATGGCGATGGAGGCCGATGGGGTCGACGTCGTCATCCACGAGATCGGCGGCACGGTCGGCGACATCGAATCCCTGCCCTTCCTGGAGGCCGCCCGACAGGTGCGCCACGAGATCGGCCGGGCCAACGTCTTCTTCCTGCACGTCTCACTCGTGCCGTACATCAAGCCGTCGGGCGAGATGAAGACCAAGCCCACCCAGCACTCGGTCGCCGCGCTGCGCCAGGTCGGCATCCAGCCCGACGCCATCGTGTGCCGCTCGGAACAGCCCATCTCCGAGGGCCTCAAGCGCAAGATCGCCCTGATGTGCGACGTCGACGAGGAGGCGGTCGTCAGCTGCCCCGACGCCCCGAGCATCTACGCCATCCCGCGAGTCCTGCACGGAGAGGGCCTCGACGCCTACGTCGTGCGCCGGCTCAACCTCAGCTTCCGCGACGTCAACTGGCGGGCCTGGGACGACCTGCTCGAGCGCGTCGAGCACCCGACGCACCACGTCACGGTCGCGCTCGTCGGCAAGTACATCGACCTGCCGGACGCCTACCTGTCGGTGTCGGAGGCCCTGCGCGCCGCCGGCTTCGCCCACCGCGCCCGCGTCCACATCCGGTGGGTGCCGTCCGACGACTGCGCGACCCCCCACGGGGCCGCCGAGCGCCTGGGCGACGTCGACGCCGTGTGCGTCCCCGGCGGCTTCGGCATCCGCGGCGTCGAGGGGAAGCTGGGCGCCCTGACCTATGCCCGCGAACACGGCATCCCCACGCTCGGCCTGTGCCTCGGTCTGCAGTGCATGGTCATCGAGGCGGCCCGCAACCTCGCCGGTATCCCTGACGCCGCCTCCAGCGAGTTCGACCCCCACACGCCCGACCCCGTCGTCGCGACGATGGCGGAACAGGTCGACATCGTCGGCGGCGGCGGCGACCTCGGCGGCACCATGCGGCTGGGGTCCTACCCGGCGACGCTGACCGAGGGCAGCCAGGTGGCGCGCGCCTACGGCGCCACGCACGTCACGGAGCGGCATCGCCACCGCTACGAGGTCAACAACGCCTACCGCGACCGGCTCGCCGCGGCCGGTTTGGTCATCTCCGGCACCTCGCCCGACGGGGCGCTCGTCGAGTTCGTCGAGCTCCCCGCCGACATCCACCCGTACTACGTTGGGACCCAGGCCCACCCCGAGCTGAAGTCCCGACCCACGCGGCCGCATCCGCTGTTCGCGGGCCTGATCGCGGCGGCCATCACCCGACAGGAGGGCGCCCATGGTGACCGATGAACCGATGAGCTGGCCGGTCCGGTCGCGCACGGTCCTCGGCGAGGGCCGCGTCTCCGCGTTCGTCGACGAGGAGATCGAGACCCCGTCCGGAGAGCTCATCACGCGGCAGTACCTCACGCACCCGGGCGCCGTCGCCGTCGTGGCCTGGGACGAGGACGCCGACCGGATCGCCGTGCTGCGCCAGTACCGGCACCCCGTGCGCATGGAGCTGGTCGAGATCCCGGCCGGGCTCCTCGACCTCGACGGGGAGTCGTGGGTGACCGCCGCGCAGCGGGAACTCGCGGAGGAGGCCGAGCTCGCCGCCGACCGCTGGGACGTACTCGTCGACATGTGCACCACGCCCGGCGCCTGCGAGGAGTCCCTGCGGATCTTCCTTGCCCGGGACCTGCGTCCCGCCTCCCGCCCGCACGGCTTCGTGCTGGAGGGGGAGGAGGCCCACATGAGCTGGGACTGGGTGGACCGGGGCGAGTTGGTGTCCGCCATCCTCGACGGCCGCTGCCAGAGCCCCACCCTGGTGGCGGGGGTGCTCGCGCTCGAGACGAGCCGCCTGGCCGGGCGGCTCCAGGGCCTGCGGTCCCCGGACGCAGACTGGCCCATCCGGCGGTGACCGGCGTCGCGGACGCGGTCGCGCAGTACCTGGACCACGTGCGGGCCGAGCGTGGGCTGGCCGCCAACACCGTGGCCGCCTACCGCCGCGACCTCGCCCGCTACACCGGCTTCCTCGCCGACCGCGGCGTCACCGACCTCGACGACGTCACGCCGGTCGACGTCACCGAGTTCGTGCGGCACCTCAGCGCCACGCAGGCCAGGTCGTCGGTCGCCCGGCAGGTGGTGAGCGTCCGCACCCTGCACCGCTTCGCCGCGGCGGAGGGCCTGGCCCCGGGGAACCCGGCGGTCGACGTCTCCCCGCCGAAGCTGACCCAGCGACTGCCCAAGGCCCTCACCGTCGACGAGGTGACGCGCATGCTCGACGCGCCGGACCGCGACGACGTCGTCGGCCTGCGCGACGCGGCGCTGCTCGAGCTGCTCTACGGCACCGGCGCCCGCGTCTCCGAGGTGTGCGGGCTCGACGTCGACGAGGTGTCGGCGGCCCTCGCAGACCGTGATGCCGGTCTGCTCCTGCGCGGCAAGGGCGGTAAGGAACGGATGGTGCCGCTCGGCAGCTACGCGGCGACGGCCGTCGAGGCCTATCTCGTGCGCGCCCGGCCGACGCTCGCCGCGGCGGCCGCGCGGCACGATCCCGCGCTGCTGCTCAATCAGCGGGGGCGACGCCTGAGCCGCCAGTCGGCCTGGGCCGTCCTCCAGCAGGCGGCGCGGGCCGCCGGCCTCACCGTCGAGGTGTCCCCGCACTCGCTGCGCCACTCCTTCGCGACCCACCTGCTCGACGGCGGCGCGGACCTGCGCGCCGTCCAGGAACTGCTCGGCCACGCCTCGGTCGCCACCACGCAGATCTACACCCTGGTGACCATCGAGCACCTCCGCGAGGTGCATGCGGCGGCGCACCCCCGTGCCCGGTGACCACGGCGAACGCAGTGCGGGCATACTAGGGTGGTTCGCACCCGAGACGAGGAGGCCCAGGTGGCGGAAGACGGGCTGTTCGACGAGCCACGGTTCAGCGTCCCGGACGCGCCAGAGTCGTCCACCCTCGTGGACACCGGCGTCATGGGGCCGACGGGCCGCCCCCTACCCGACTTCCCCGAGCCGCCCCCCGTGGCGCCCGGACGTAAGCGCGCCACCATCATCTCGATGTGCAACCAGAAGGGCGGCGTGGGCAAGACCACGACCACCATCAACCTGGGCGCCGCGCTGGCCGAGCTGGGGCGCCGTGTGCTCCTGGTCGACTTCGACCCCCAGGGGTCGCTGTCCGTGGGGCTCGGCGTCAACCCGCACACGCTCGACACGTCGATCTACAACCTGCTCCTGACGCGCGGCGTGGACCCGCACGAGGTGATCACCCCCACCTCGGTCGACGGGCTGGACGTGCTGCCCAGCAACATCGACCTGTCGGCGGCCGAGGTGCAGCTGGTGAGCGAGGTGGCGCGCGAACAGACGCTGTCGCGGGTCCTGGCGAAGCTGCGCGGCGACTACGACTTCATCCTCATCGACTGCGCGCCCAGCCTGGGCCTGCTCACCATCAACGCCCTGACGGCCAGCGACCACGTCATCATCCCGCTGGAGTGCGAGTTCTTCGCGCTGCGCGGCGTGGCGCTACTCACCGACACCATCGGCAAGGTGCAGGACCGGCTCAACCCGGACCTCGAACTGCTGGGCATCCTGGGCACCATGTACGACTCGCGCACCCTCCACAGCCGCGAGGTCCTGGAGCGCGTCGTGCAGGCGTTCGGCGAAGACGTGTTCCACACGGTGATCCGCCGCACCATCAAGTTCCCCGAGACGACGGTGGCGGGCGAGCCCATCACCACGTACGCCTCGGCGTCCCCCGGCGCGGACGCCTTCCGCCAGCTGGCCCGGGAGGTGCTGCTCAGATGCCAGGACCGGTGAACCGGCGCGCCTCGCTGCCCGGCGCCTCCGAGCTGTTCCGGCCCACCCGCCAGCCCGCCCCCGTCGAGGCCCGGCCCGCCGAGCCGTCGCCGGACGCCGCCGAGCCGGCCCAGCCGGCACCGACGGGCCGCGTCCGCCACACCCAGAAGATCACGGTCTACTTCAGCGACGACGAGCTGCTGGCCCTCGAGGACGCCAACCTGGACCTGCGCCGCGCGCACGGCATCCGCGTCGACCGCGGTCGCATCGTCCGCGTGGCCGTGGCGCGCGCCGTGGCCGACCTCGCCGCGAACGGGGCGGACAGCTTCCTGGTCAGCGAGCTCACCGAGCGGCAGTGAGCCGCTCCCGCTCCTCGGAGCGCCCCGACGCCGTCGCGGGCTTCGAGGTGCGCCTCACGAACTTCGAGGGCCCGTTCGACCTGCTGCTGCAGCTCATCACGCGCCGCGAGCTCGACATCACCGAGGTGGCGCTCAGCCAGGTCACCGACGAGTTCATCGCCTACGTCAAGGTCGGCGGCGAGGTCTGGGACCTGGACAAGACGAGCGCGTTCCTGGTGGTCGCCTCCACGCTGCTGGACCTCAAGGCCGCCCGGCTGCTGCCCGGCGGCGAGGTGACCGATCCCGAGGACATCGCCGCGCTGGAGGCCCGCGACCTGCTGTTCGCGCGGCTCCTGCAGTACCGGGCGTTCAAGCAGGTGGCCGCGTGGATCGAGGCGACCATGACCGCCGCGGAGACCACGCATTGGCGACCCGGCGGGCTGGAGGAGCAGTTCCGCGCGGTCATGCCCGAGGTGGAGCTGCCGCTCACGCCCGAGGACGTCGCCCGGCTCGCTGCGGCAGCGATGGCGCCGCGGCCCGAGCCCGTCGTCGAACTGACCCACCTGCACGGCGGCTCGGTCAGCCTCGCCGACGAGGTCGCCCACATCGCGGACCGGCTGCGCCGCGGAGGCGGCGCCACCTTCCGGTCCCTCGTCGATGGCTGCGACAGGCTCACGGTGGTGGTGCGCTTCCTGGCGGTGCTCGAGCTCTTCCGCGCCCGGCAGGTGGCCCTGGAACAGCTGACCCCGCTCGGCGAGCTCACCGTGCGCTGGACGGCCGGCGACGAGCGAACCGCGGACGTCGTCGACGACTACGGCCCCCAACCGGAACTGGAGGACACATGAGTCTGATCCCCGCCCTCGAGGCCATGCTCCTCATGGCCACCGAGCCGGTGGCGGCCGCGGACCTCGCGGCGGCGTTGGACGCGCCGCTGCCCGACGTCGAGCGCGACCTCGCGGCCATCGCGGACTTCTACGACGAGCACGGCCGCGGCATCCGCCTGCGCGCCGTGGCCGGGGGATGGCGCTTCGCCACCGACCCGGCGGTCGCGGACGTCCTCGAGGCCTGGCTCGTGTCCGACCAGCGGTCCCGGCTCACGCAGGCGGCGCTGGAGACGCTGTCGGTCATCGCCTACCTGCAGCCGGTGTCGCGAGGCCGGGTGGCGGCGGTGCGCGGCGTCAACGTCGACGGCGTCGTCAAGACGCTGCTGGTCCGCGGGCTGATCACGGAGACGGGGGAGGACCCCGTCACAGGCGCCGTGACGTTCGGCACGACCCCCCTGTTCCTGCAGAAGCTGGGCCTGAACTCGCTGCGGGAACTGCCCGACCTGGCACCGCTCCTGCCCGACGCCGTAGCCTTGGAGGCTGAGCTCGGTCAGATGGCCGCGGCGGAGGCGGCGGAAGCCGCCCAGGTGACGAAGGAGACGAGCGATGGCTGACGACGAGACCGAGGGCATCCGCCTGCAGAAGGTGCTGGCCTCAGCAGGGATCGCCTCGCGGCGCGCCAGCGAGATCCTCATCGACGAGGGGCGGGTCGAGGTCAACGGCCAGGTCGTGACCGAGCAGGGCCGCCGGGTCAACCCCGAGACCGACCACATCCGCGTCGACGGCGCCCGCATCCCGCCGCCGCGCCGCCACCTGTACCTGGTGCTGAACAAGCCCCGGGGCGTCGTGTCGACCATGGAGGACCCGGAGGGGCGCCGGACGCTGGCGGACTACCTGCCGCGCACCAAGGAGCGGCTGTTCCACGTCGGCCGCCTCGACACCGAGACCGAGGGCCTCATCGTCCTGACCAACGACGGCGACTTCGCGCACCGGCTCGCCCACCCCAGCTACGAGGTCCCCAAGACCTACGTCGTCCAGGCGGCCGGCGTCATGGACAACCGCACGCTCAAGCGGCTCGAGAAGGGCGTGACGCTCGAGGACGGGCCGGTCAAGCCGGACAAGGTCAAGCTGATCTCCCGCGCCGCCGACCGCACGATGGTCTCGGTCACGCTGCACGAGGGCCGCAACCGCGTGGTGCGCCGCATGTTCGACGCCGTCGGGCATCCGGTCGACCGGCTGTCGCGCACGGGCATCGGCCCGATCCGGCTCGGGAATCTGCGCTCCGGCGAGACGCGCGACCTCACCCGCGAGGAGCTCGGCGCGCTGCTCGACCTGGTCCAGCTGTAGGTCCTTTGGGGCCCTGGGCTAGCATTCCGGGCGTGACTCACTCCGCCCGCACGCTCCGCCGAGCCTTGGCCGGCGCGGCCGCCGTGTCCCTGATCGCCCTGTCCGCCTGCTCGGACGCCGACGAGACGGCCTCGCCGAGCGCGTCGCCGTCGGTGTCCGCATCGCCCTCGGCCAGCGGGAGCCCCAGCCCGAGCGTCAGCCCCAGCCCGTCGCAGTCGGTGAGCCCGTCGCCGGACCTCAGCCTGGTCACGGTGAGCGACGGCGAGACCCCCGAGGTCACGGTGCCAGCGCCGTGGGGCATCGCGTCGACGCAGTCGAAGGTCCTCAAGCCGGGCGGCGAGCAGATGCTCACCGAGTCCTCGGTGGTGACGATCAACTACGTCGGCGTCAACGGCACCACGGGCGAGATCTTCGACAGCTCCTATGAGCGCGGCGAGCCGGCCACCTTCCCGCTGCAGGGCGTCGTGCCGGGCTTCCAGAAGGGGCTCGAGGGCCAGGCCGTCGGGTCCCGGGTGCTCATCGGGATGCCCAGCGAGGACGGCTACCCTGACGGCACGCCCGACGGCAGCATCCAGGCGGGCGACAGCATCGTGTTCGTGGTCGACATCCTGTCGGCCAACTTCGACGACGCCACCGGCGAGACCGTCGCGCCCGCCGCGGGCCTGCCGACCGTGACGATGACCGACGGCAAGCCGGAGATCGCGGTGCCCACCGGCACCGCCGCCCCCACCACCTTGACGGTGCAGCCGCTCATCAAGGGCCCCGGCGCCCCCGTGACCGCGGAGTCGACCATCCAGGTCCGCTACCGGGCGTGGACGTACGACGGCACGCTGTGGCAGGACGCCTGGCAGCCGCAGGAGGGCCCCGTCGCCGACCTCATCGCGGGCTGGAGCGAGGGTCTCATCGGGCAGACCGCCGGATCGCGCGTCCTGCTCGTCGTTCCCCCGGACAAGGCGTACCCGGACGGCCTGCCGCAGGCCACCCCGTCGCTGGCCCCCGGTCAGACGCTCATCTACGTCATCGACCTGCTTAACGTGACGGGCTGAGCGCCCCCTCGGACCACACCGCGCCCCCGACGAAGCGCAGGTCGCCTGGCATGGCGGCCAGCGCTTCGTCCATGCTCCGGCACGGACCCAGCCCCAGCGACGACGCGAGCAGCGCCACCGCCTCCGCCGGTTCCAGGCCCAGATCGTCGGGCGTCACCGCGCCGTCGCGCTTGGCGAGGCGCTCGCCGCGGGGATTGACCACCAGGCCGATGTGGGCGTACCTCGAGGGGGAGCCGCCCAGCTGCCGGGTGAGCCACGCCTGGCGCGGCGCCGACTCCAGCAGGTCCACGCCGCGGGTGATGTGCGTCACCCCCATGTCGATGTCGTCGACGACCACGGCCAGGTTGTACGCGAACTGTCCGTCGTTGCGGACCAGCACGAAGTCGTCGACCGGGCCCGTCACCTCGCCGGCCGTGGCGTCGATGACCGTGAACTCCGCACCACCGGAGTCCACCCGGATCGCGGGCGGCCGCTCGTCCCTGCGCCGGGACCGCTCGGCGTCGGATAGCCCGCGGCAGGTGCCCGGGTACGGGCGATAGCCGCCGTGCGGAGCCGAGGACGCCTCCGCGATCTCCCGACGCGTGCAGAAGCACTCGTACGTGGGCAGGGACGCCACCGCAGCCCGGTACAGCTCCAGCCGCTCCGACTGCCGCACCACCTCGCCGTCCCACTCGAGCCCCAGCCGACGCACGGCGTCCAGCTGGCGGCGCTCCGTCCCGTCCGCCGCCCGGACCCGCGCCCTGTCCAGGTCCTCCACTCGCATCAGCCAGCGCCCGCCCTCGCGGCGCGCCAACAGCCAGCCCGCCATGGCGGTGCGCAGGTTGCCCAGGTGCAGGTCCGACGTCGGACTGGGCGCGTAGCGGTCGATATGCATGGCGCCCATGCTGCCACCGGGCGGGTCGCCGCCGCACGGCGGCAGGTGCGGATACCCTGACCGTCGGAGGTGTCATGTCGGCGAGGAAATCCGAACGGCTGCTGAACCTGCTCATCGCGCTGCTCAGCACCCGGCGCTACCTGACCAAGCACGAACTGCGGGAGATGATCGAGGGCTACCGCGGCGGGACGGTGGCGTCGTTCGAGCGCCAGTTCGAACGCGACAAGGAGGAGCTGCGCCAGCTCGGCGTGCCCATCGAGACCGGCGCCAACACCGCGGACACGGACGAGGAATACGGCTACCGCATCAACCGCGCCGACTTCGAGCTGCCTCCGCTGGCGTTCAGTGCCGAGGAGCTGGCCGCGCTCGGCGTCGCGGCCCAGGTGTGGCAGGACAGCGTCGCCGCGACACACACGGCGCAGGCGATCGAGGCGCTGCAGGCCGGGGGAGCGGCACCGGACCCGGCGCTACTGCCGACGGTGCACCCCCGCATCGCCGTGCGCGACGCGAACTTCGAAGCGGCCTACGAGGCGGTGACGACGCGACGCGAGCTGAGCTTCGGCTACGCCGGCCGCCCGCGTCGCGTCCAGCCGTGGAAACTCATCCAGCGCCGCGGGCAGTGGTACGTGTTCGGCCTGGACCCCGACCGCGGGGAGGATCGCTTCTTCAAGTTGTCGCGCTTCACCGCCGCGGCCGAGCCGACCGGACGGGCGGGCGCCGTCGTCGTGCCGGACGACGCCGACGAGCGGGCGGCCCGGCTCGAACCCGTCGTGGGTATCGAGGCCGTGGTGGCCCTGCGCGACGGCGTGCCGCACAGCTGGCCCGAGGCCGAGCCCGCCGACTGGGCCGGCCCGCTGCCCGCGGGATTCACGGCCCACCGGGTGCGGCAGGGCAACGAGGACCTCGTCATCGACGAGGTCGCGGCCGCGGGGGCCGACGCGATCCTGCTCGCCCCCGAGGACCTGCGCCGCCGACTGATCGCGAGGCTGCGGGGGATGGCCGGATGAGATCAGAAGCCCAGGTCGCGCGCCTGCTGCGCCTCGTGCCCTACCTGACCGCCCACCAGGGCGTCACGGTCACCGAGACCGCGTCGGTCTTCGGGACCACGCCGCGCCAGATCCTCAAGGACCTCGAGGTGCTGCAGTTCTGCGGCCTGCCCGGCGGCCTCTACGACGACCTGTTCGACGTCGACATCGAGGGCGCCCGCGAGGACGGTCACATCTTCTTCCGCAACGCCGACGTCCTGGCGCGGCCGCTGCGGCTCCGGCCGGCGGAGGCGGCGGGACTCCTCGCCGCGCTGCGCGTCGTGGTGGAAGTGGCCGGGGAATCCGCCGCGGCCCGCTCGGCGCTCGACAAGCTCGAGGCCGCCGTCGGACGCGAGGGGGACCGGCTGACCGTTGCCCTCGCCGCCGGGGACGCGGGCCACAGGGCCGTCCTGCGCGCGGCGGTCGCGGCCGGCACGGCGGTCGTGCTGCGCTACCGGACTCCCGGGCGTCCGGGGGTGTCGGAGGCGGTCGTCGAGCCCGCGCGGCTCCACGTCGTCGACGGTTACACCTACCTGGACGCGTGGAGCCGGGTGCGGGGCGCGTGGCGCTCGTTCCGGCTGGACCGCGTAGAGGCGGTGGAGGCCACCACCGAGCCGGCGGGCGAGCACGGCGATCCGCCCGCGGGCTGGTTCGAGGACACTCCCGTGCATCTCACGCTGCTGCTCGACCCGTCCGCCCGCTGGGTGAGCGAGTACTACCCGACCACCGCCGTCGCCGAGGGACCCGAGGGGCTGAGCGTGACGTTCCCCGTCGCCTCCACCGACTGGGCCACCTCGCTGCTGCTGCGCCTGGGCGGCCGGGTGCGGGCGGTCTCGGATCCCGCGATCGAGGCGGCCGCCCGCTCCCGGGCAGCGGCCGCACTGGCGCACTATCCCGAAGCCTCGCTGGGGTAGCATCGCCCTCGTGATCTGGGTAGTCGTTGCCATCCTCGCCGTCGCGCTCGCCGGAGCCGCCGCGCTGGCGGTGTACGCGGCGTCGCTCAGGCACAAGGTCGACGACGTCGCCGCCGAGCTGGCCGTCCTGGCCGGGCACGGCGCCCAGGCGCGCGCCCTGGTCGAGCGCCTGGAGCTCGACCGTCTCCGGCGCCACTAGACTGGTCCATGCCACCGCAGCGGCGCGGCCACTGCCGACGAAAGGTTCACGAGTCACATGCCTACGCTTCTCTTCACCCTCGGCGGGATGGAATGGGTCATCATCCTCATCGTCGCCCTCCTGCTGTTCGGCGGCTCCCGCCTCGCCGGCCTCGGCAAGGGCGTCGGCCGCTCGATCCGTGAGTTCAAGGAAGAGGTCAAGAGCGTCGACGAGCCCCGTCGCCAGGACGAGGTCGTCGACGCCGAGATCGTCCAGCCCGAGATCGACCGCAAGAACAACCCCGAGCGCTGAGCGTGTCCGCCGCCCCCACTGAACCGGTCGCCAAGCCCGGCCGTTTCTCGTGGTTGCGGCCCCCGCAGGGCGGGCCCGACGGGACGATGTCGCTGACGGATCACCTGCGGGAGCTGCGCTACCGCGTGACCATCGCCTCGTTCGCGATCGCGCTCGCCTCGATCGCCTGCATCTTCTTCTACCGCGAGCTCATCGAGGTCATCATGGCGCCGTACTACGCGGCCGTCGAAGAGCTCAAGCAGTCCCGGCCGGACGCCCAGACCCTCATCGTCAACGACGGCGTCGTTTCCCCGTTCACGCTCGCCGTGATCGCCTGCGTGTCGGGCGGCATCGTGCTGTCGAGCCCCGTGTGGCTGTACCAGGTGTGGGCCTTCATCGCGCCCGGCCTCCTGTCGAAGGAGAAGCGCTACGCCCTGGCGTTCATCGGTGCCGCCGTGCCCCTGTTCCTCGCCGGCGCCACCCTGGGCTACCTCGTGTGGCCCAAGGGCATCAGCGTCCTGCTGAGCTTCACGCCCGAAGACATGGACATCGTCAACCTGCTCGAGATGAGCAGCTTCCTCGGCATGGAGCTGAAGGTCATCCTGGTGTTCGGGATCTCCTTCCTGCTGCCGGTGGTGCTCGTCGCGCTCAACATGGCGGGCGTCGTCCGCGGCTACCAGCTCAAGCGGGCCCGCAAGTTCGTCCTCTTCGGCAGCGTCGTGTTCGCCGCCATCGCGACCCCGTCGACTGACCCCTTCTCCATGCTCGCGCTGGCCGTGCCGCTGTCGGTGATGTTCTTCATCGCCGAGTTGATCTGCCGGTCGTGGGACCGCAAGCGCGGCATCACCGAGGAGACCGCCGCCGAGTTCGCCGTCGACCTGGACGACGGCAAGTGAGCTACGAGCTGGCCAAGCGGCGGCTGGTCACCGTCGTCTGCAACGAAGCCTCGGGTGGCGGTCGCGCGGGGCGGGTGCTGCCGAAGGTCGCCCGCCGTCTGCACGAGGGCCTCCACGACGCGGAGCTGCATGTGGTGACGTCGCGCTCCTACGAGGACGCCCGCGACCTCACGCGCGCCGCCGCGCTGACGGCGCGCGACGGCGACATCGTCGCGGTCATGGGCGGCGACGGCATGGCCCACCTGGGGCTCAACGCCTGCGCCGACACCGAGGCCACGCTGGCCATCATCCCCGCCGGGACCGGCAACGACTTCGCCCGCGGCGCCGGCGTGCCGGGGTCGGTGATGGAGGCCGTCGAGGCGCTCGTCGGCCGCCGCACCCGGGTCATGGACCTGGCCCACCTCGCCAACGCCGCCGGCGGGAGGTACGTCGGCGCCGTCGTCTCCAGCGGCTACGACGCGCGCGTCAACCGCGCCACCAACGACATCCGGCTGCGGCTCGGGCCGCTCAGCTACGGCTACATCGCGCTGCGAGAGCTGGCGCACTTCGAGCCGCTGCACTACCGGCTCACCCTCGACGGCGAGACGCGCGAGCTGGACGCCATGCTCGTGGCGGTGTGCAACACCGGCGTCTTCGGCGGCGGCATGCGCATCGCGCCGGACGCGGACGCCGCGGACGGTCTCCTCGACGTCACCATCATCCACAAGGCCTCCCGCGCCACGCTGCTGAGGCTCCTGCCGCAGGTGTACACCGGCGGCTTCGTCCGCTCGCCCCTGGTGGAGCGCGTCCGGGCGCGCACCGTCCGGATCGACGGCGACGACCTGTTCCTCATGGGCGACGGCGAGGAGATGGGCGAGGTCCCCGGGCGCGTCGAGTGCCGCCCCGGCGTGCTGCGCCTCATCGTCGCCTGACCCAAGTCCGCCGGCGCCTCCGGCACGGCTGCTAGGTTGGATCGGTGAGCACAGAGGCCCTTTCCGACGACGTGCGCGAGTTCGCCGAGCTCTACCCGTTCGGGCTCGACGACTACCAGCTTGAGGCCTGCCACGAGCTCGCCGAGGGCCGTGGCGTGCTCGTCGCCGCGCCGACGGGATCCGGCAAGACGGTCGTGGGGGAGTTCGCCGTCCACCTCGCGACGGGGCGCTCACGCAAGTGCTTCTACACCACGCCCATCAAGGCGCTCTCGAACCAGAAGTACCACGACCTCGTCGACCGCTACGGACCGGACCGCGTCGGCCTGCTCACGGGGGACACCTCCGTCAACGCCGAGGCCCAGATCGTCGTGATGACCACCGAGGTCCTGCGCAACATGATCTACGCGGCCTCGCCGACGCTCGGCAACCTGGGCTACGTCGTCATGGACGAGGTGCACTACCTGGCCGACCGCTTCCGCGGCGCGGTCTGGGAGGAGGTCATCCTGGGCCTGGCCGAGTCGGTGCAGATCGTCGCGCTGTCGGCCACCGTCAGCAACGTCGAGGACTTCGGCGAGTGGCTGCGCACGGTCCGCGGGGAGTTCTCCGTGGTCGTGTCCGAGCGCCGCCCCGTGCCACTGTTCCAGCACGTACTCGTCGGCCGCCGGCTGGTGGATCTCTTCGAGGGCGTCGCGCCCACCGCGCAGGAGGTACCGGCCGAGCGGATGGCGAAGGTCAACCGCGAGCTGCTCCAGGTCAGCAAGGCGGAGGCGTCGCGGGTGCGCGACGACTCGCGCCGCCCCCGCGGCCGCAGCGGCCGCGGCAAGGACCGGCCGGGGCAGGGATCGGGACAGTTCGGCGGCGCCACCCACTCCCGCTTCGCGGGCCGGCCCACCAGCCGCGGCGAGGTCGCCGTCGTGCTGGACCGCGCCGAGCTCCTGCCGGCGATCTACTTCATCTTCTCGCGAGTCGGCTGCGACGCCGCCGTCGGCCAGGTCTACAACGCGGGCATCACCCTGACCTCCCGCGCCGAGGCCGCGCAGCTGGGGCGGATCGCGGACAAGCACGTCGCGGGACTGAGCGTCGCGGATCTGGAGGCCCTGCGGTTCGAGGACTTCCGCGACGCCCTCATGGCCGGTGTCGCGGCACATCACGCCGGCCAGCTGCCCGCGTTCAAGGCCATCGTCGAGGAGAGCTTCGCCACGGGCGCGCTGAAGATCGTCTTCGCCACCGAGACGCTGGCGCTGGGCATCAACATGCCGGCCCGGACCGTGGTGCTGGAGAAGCTGGTCAAGTACAACGGCGAGAGCCACGTCGACATCACCCCGGGCGAGTACACGCAGCTGACGGGCCGCGCCGGGCGCCGCGGCATCGACATCGAGGGCCACGCCGTCGTCCTGTGGCAGTCGGGGATGGACCCGCGCGCGGTCGCTGGCCTCGCGTCGCGGCGCACGTATCCGCTGCGCTCGAGCTTCGCGCCCACGTACAACATGGCGGTCAACCTCATGGCCACCTTGGGCCGCGAACGGGCCCGGGACCTGCTCAACCAGTCCTTCGCCCAGTTCCAGACCGACAAGTCCGTCGTGACGGCGGCCCGCACCGGGCGACGGTTCAAGGCGGACCTGCGCGCCGCCGTCGAGGCCGCACAGTGCCACCTGGGCGACTTCATGGAGTACGCGCAGCTGCGCGAGCGCATCGCGCAACTGGAGGCCACGTCGTCGAGGGCCCGCAAGGCCCAGCACGCCGAGGCCGTGTCCGACAGCCTCGGTGCACTGACTCCCGGCGACGTCATCCACCTGCCGCGGCAGGAGTGGGTGGTGGTGCTGCGCACCGGGCGGAAGAACCACCGCGACGCCGAGCCGTGGGCCCAGGTCATCGCCGGCGATCACACGGTGCTCAAGCTCCAGCCGCATGACCTGCGCGGGCCGGTGGAGCCGGTCGGCCGGGTCCGGATCCCCAAGGACTTCTCGCTGCGCGAGCGCCGCGACCGCCGGGCGCTGCTGGCGGCGATGTCGGCCAAGCTCGAGGAACTCGATCCGGCGGTGCCGGACCTGACGATCCCGACCGACGACGACGTCGCCCGCGAGATCGCCGACCTCCGAGCCGACCTGGCCGCGCACCCCTGCCACGAGTGCCCGGACCGCGAGCTGCACGCGATCGAGGCTGCCCGGGCCCTGCGGCTGGACCGGGAGGCGAAGCGGGTGGAGGTCGACGCCGTCGCCCGCGCGAACTCGCTGGCCGTCCAGTTCGACCGCATCACCGCGGTCCTCGAGGAACTCGGCTACCTCGACGGCGATGTCCTCACCGACGCGGGCCGCATGCTGCGCCGCATCTACAACGAACTGGACCTCGTCGCGGCCGAGTGCGTGCGCCGGGACGTCTTCGCCGACCTCACCCCGCCGCAGCTGGCGGCGGTGCTGTCGACGCTGCTGTACGAGTCGCGGCCGACCCGCGACGCCGTGGCTCCCCGCATGCCCGACGCGGCCTCCGAGCGGGCCCAGTCCGAACTCCGGTCCGTCTGGCGCGAGGTCGGCCTCCTCGAGCGGAAGCACCGCATCGACCGCGGACGCGAGCCCGACATCGGCTTCGCGGAGGCCGCCTGGCGGTGGGCGAGCGGGCAGGATCTGGCCAAGGTGCTGCTGCACACCGGGCTGTCGGCCGGCGACTTCGTCCGCTGGGTGCGCCAGGTGATCGACCTCGCCGGGCAGCTCGCGGCCGCCGCCGGGCCGGGCGACCTGCGCCGGACCTGCCTCATCGCGGCCGATGAGATGCGCCGCGGCGTGGTGGCGGCGGATCTGACCGAGGACTAGGTTGGCGCGCATGGCCGTAGCACTGCGCGTGATCCCCTGCCTGGACGTCCACGACGGCCGGGTCGTCAAGGGCGTCAACTTCCGGTCGCTGCGCGACGCGGGTGACCCCGTCGAGCTGGCCGCGAAGTACTCGGCGGAGGGCGCCGACGAGTTGACGTTCCTCGACATCTCCGCGTCGTCGGACGGTCGGGCCACGACCCGCGACATGGTCGCCCGCTGTGCGGAGACCGTGTTCATCCCGCTGACCGTGGGGGGCGGCGTGCGGGAGGTGGCCGACGTCGACCGCCTGCTGCGCAGCGGCGCGGACAAGGTCGGCATCAACACGGGCGCCCTCGCGCGCCCGGCGGTCATCGACGAGATCTCACGGACGTTCGGCGACCAGGTCCTCGTTCTGTCCGTCGATGCCCGCCGTGAGGAGGGCATGCCGTCGGGTTTCGGCGTCACGACCCACGGGGGCCGCCGCTCCGCCGGGGTCGACGCCATCGAATGGGCCCGCGAGGCGTGCGCGCGCGGGGTGGGCGAGATCCTGCTCAACTCGATGGACGCCGACGGCACCACCGACGGATTCGACCTGGAGATGATCCGAGCAGTGCGGGAGGTGGTCGACGTGCCCCTCATCGCGTCCGGCGGAGCGGGGCGCATCGAGCACTTCGTGGCCGCCGCGCGGGCCGGAGCCGACGCGGTGCTCGCCGCCAGCGTCTTCCACTACCGCACGCTCAGTATCGACGAGGTAAAGACCGGTCTGCGGGAGGCCGGGTTCGAAGTCCGCTAGGAGGAACCATGGACTGTCTCTTCTGTGCCATCGTCGCCGGGGACATCCCGGCGCGTCGCATCTACGAGGACGAGGTGGCGATCGCATTCCTCGACATCCAGCCGTGGCAGGAGGGACACACGCTGGTGGTCCCGCGCCGGCACACCGTCGACGCCTTGGCCGACGACAAGGCCCTCGCCGAGATTGCTCCGGCGGTGGCACGGGTGGGCCGCCTCCTCAAGGAGCGACTGGGGGCGCAGGCGTGCAACATCTTGTCCAACGCGGGCCCCGTGTCGGGCCAGGAGGTCCTTCACACCCACGTCCACGTGCTGCCCCGCTACGCCGACAACCCGGGCATCACGGGCATGCGCGGCCCGGTCGACAGCGATCTCGATGCGGTCGAGGAGCGGCTGCGGCGGGCACCCTAACCCATACCCCCGCAGGGCTTAATACCACCCCCCGGTAATGGGTATACCGAGGAGGTCTAGATTGGTCTGCATCGGGACGTGGACGCGTCCGCAACAGATACAGAAAGGGACCTCAATGAAGGCCACCAAGATCGTCGGCATCGTGTCGATCGTCGCCGGGATCGTCATGATCATCGCCGGCGCCCTCGTGTGGGGCACCGTCTCCTCGCAGCTCAAGGCTGAGAACATCACCGTTCCGGCCGACTCCACCTTCATGGGTGGGGCCTACGCCGGCAAGCAGGTCGCCGGGCCGCTCAGCGCCTACGCGCAGGCGGACATCATCAACACCCACGCCCTCGCCGGTGCCGACGGCAAGACCTACGCCGAACTCGGCGCCCTGGCCCGCGAGGCCAAGGAGGCGGGCGACGAGGCCGCGGCCGAGGAGTACACCGCGCAGCGGACCACGGCCATGAACGGCTCCTTCCTGCGCGCGTCGCTGTTCACCTCGGTCGTGTCCTACGGCGTCGCCGCCCTGGTCATCGGCCTGGGCTTCCTGTTCGGCCTCATCGGCTGGGCGCTGACCACCATCAAGACGGTCGGGACCACCCCTGTGGCGGACCGCGTCTGAGCACCACCTCTGAAGGCGGCGGGTCGGGTTTCCCGGCCCGCCGTCTTACATGTCGGGACCAGGTGCGGCGGTGCTTGACACGACGGGGCGGAGCCACGAAGGTTGTCGCATGCCCATCACCCGGCTCGTAGTCATTCCATAAGCGCTTCGGCCCGCAGACGAACCGAAGCGCTCCCTCGTGTGCCCATTCCGGGCAACGGGGGTTTTTTCATGGCACACGACAGCCGGCGAACGATTGAAGGGAGAGGCGATGGCACAGACAGACGGTCAGGTCATGACGGGGGCGCAGGCGCTCGTCGAGTCGCTCGAGCGGATGGGTGTCGACGTAGCGTTCGGTATCCCCGGCGGTGCGATTCTCCCGGCGTACGACCCGCTGTTCGACTCGACGATCCGCCACATCCTGGTGCGTCACGAGCAGGGCGCCGGCCACGCGGCCGAGGGTTACGCCATGAGCTCGGGACGCGTGGGTGTGTGCATCGCGACGTCCGGGCCGGGCGCCACCAACCTCGTGACCCCCATCGCTAACGCGTACATGGACTCGACGCCGCTCGTCGCGATCACCGGCCAGGTCAACAGCCACGCCATCGGGACCGACGCCTTCCAGGAGGCCGACATCCGGGGCATCACCATGCCGATCACGAAGCACAGCTTCCTCATCAAGCGCGTCGAGGACATCCCGCTGGCCATCCAGGAGGCGTTCCACATCGCCGCCACCGGCCGCCCGGGCCCGGTCCTCGTCGACATCGCCAAGGACGCCCTGGTCAAGACGGCGCCCTTCGTGTGGCCCGAGGAGCTGGACCTTCCGGGCTACAAGCCGACGGTCAAGCCCCACTCGCGGCAGATCCGGGCCGCGGCCAAGCTGATCTCGGAGTCCAAGCGGCCGGTCCTGTACGTCGGCGGCGGCGTCGCGCTGGCGCGGGCCTCGGCCGAGCTGGCCGAGTTCGTCGAGAAGACGCGGATCCCCGTCGTGACCACGCTCATGGCCCGCGGGCAGTTCCCCGACAGCCACGAGCTGCACATGGGCATGCCCGGCATGCACGGCACGGTCGCGGCGGTGGGCGCGCTGCAGAAGGCGGACCTGATCGTCGCACTCGGCACCCGGTTCGACGACCGGGTCACGGGGAAGCTGGACAGCTTCGCGCCGCACGCGAAGATCATCCACGCCGACGTCGACCCGGCGGAGATCGGCAAGAACAAGCCGGTGGACATCCCCATCGTCGGCGACGTGCGCGAGACCCTCATCCAGCTCAACCAGGCGGTCGAGGCGCATCCGGCGCCGGAGGCCGACGCCTGGCGCCGCCAGCTGGGCATCATGAAGTCCCGCTACCAGCCGCGCTGGGACGAGGCCCCCGACGGCCGCCTGTCCCCGCAGGAGGTCATCCAGCGCATCGGGCAGCTCAGCCCCAGCGACTCCATCTACGTGTCCGGCGTCGGGCAGCATCAGATGTGGTGCGCGCACTTCCTCCCGCACGAGAAGCCGAACACGTGGATCAACTCCGGCGGGGCCGGGACCATGGGCTTCTGCGTGCCGGCGGCGATGGGTGCCAAGGTGGCCAACCCTGACACCACCGTGTGGGGCATCGACGGCGACGGCTGCTTCCAGATGACCAACCAGGAGCTGGTTACCTGCGCGCTGAACAACATCCCGATCAAGATCGCGATCATCAACAACAACGCGCTGGGCATGGTGCGGCAGTGGCAGTCCCTGTTCTACGAGGGCCGCTACTCCAACACCGACCTGATGACCGAGTCGCTGCCGAACTTCCCGAAGCTCGCCGAAGCCATGGGCTGCGTGGGGCTCCGCGCCACGAACGAGGTGGAGATGGAGGCGGCGATCCAGCAGGCGCTGGAGATCAACGACCGGCCCGTCGTCGTCGAGTTCGTCGTGCACAAGGACGCCATGGTGTGGCCGATGGTGCCGGCCGGCGTCAGCAACGATGAGATCCGCGTGGCCCGCGACATGGCCCCCGATTGGGAAGAGGAAGTGCTGTGAAGACCCACACCCTGAGCATCCTGGTCTCGAACCGCCCAGGTGTCCTGACGCGCATCGCGGCGCTGTTCTCGCGCCGCGGGTTCAACATCCAGTCGCTGGCCGTCGGACCGACGGAGCGCGAGGAGGTGTCGCGCATGACGGTCGTGGCGCAGGTCGAGGACGACGCCGCACTCGAGCAGATCGTCAAGCAGCTGAACAAGCTCATCGAGATCCGCAAGGTCCTCGAGCTCGGTGAGTCGGCGGTCCGCCGCGAGATGATGCTGGTGAAGGTGCGCGCCGACGTGAACACCAGAAGCCAGGTCATCGACGTCGTGAGCCTGTTCCGCGGCAAGGCCGTGGACGTGTCGGCGGAGTCCATCACCGTCGAGGCGACCGGCAGCGACGAGAAGCTCGCGGCCCTGCTGGAGATGCTCGCGCCGCACGGGATCATCGAGCTCGTGCAGTCCGGCCAGGTCGCCCTGGGCCGCGGCTCCAAGAGCATGTCCGAGAACAAAGCGAAGTAGAAACCCAACAAGGAGAACCCATGGCAGAAATGTTCTACGACTCCGACGCCGACCTGTCGATCATCCAGGGTCGCCACGTCGCCGTCATCGGCTACGGCTCGCAGGGCCACGCGCACGCGCTGTCGCTGCGCGACTCCGGGGTGGACGTGCGCGTCGGCCTGCGCCCCGGCTCGCCGTCCGCGGCGAAGGCCGAGGCCGAGGGACTGCGGGTGCTGCCGGTGGCCGAGGCCGTCGAGGAGGCCGACCTCATCATGATCCTGGCGCCGGACCAGGTGCAGCGGACCCTCTACAAGGAGGAGATCGAGCCGCACCTCACCAAGGGCGACGCCCTGTTCTTCGCGCACGGCTTCAACATCCGCTTCGGCTACATCACCCCGCCTGAGGGCGTTGACGTGTGCATGGTGGCCCCGAAGGGCCCCGGTCACCTGGTGCGTCGCGAGTACGCCAACGGTCGCGGTGTCCCGGCGATCATCGCGGTGGAGAAGGACGAGACGGGCAACGCCTGGCCGCTGGCGCTGAGCTACGCGAAGGCCATCGGCGCGCTGCGCGCGGGCGGCATCAAGACCACCTTCACCGAGGAGACCGAGACCGACCTGTTCGGCGAGCAGGCCGTCCTCTGCGGCGGCGCGTCCGCGCTGGTGCAGGCGGGCTTCGAGACCCTGGTCGAGGCCGGCTACCAGCCCGAGGTCGCGTACTTCGAGTGCCTGCACGAGCTGAAGCTCATCGTCGACCTCATGTACGAGGGCGGCATCGCCAAGCAGCGCTGGAGCGTGTCCGACACCGCCGAGTACGGCGACTACGTCTCCGGGCCGCGGGTCATCGACGCGCGCGTCAAGGAGAACATGAAGGCCGTCCTCACCGACATCCAGAACGGCACCTTCGCGAAGCGCTTCATCGACGACCAGGACGCCGGCGCGCCGGAGTTCAAGGAGCTGCGCGCCAAGGGCGAGGCGCACCCGATCGAGGAGACCGGCCGCGAGCTGCGCAAGCTCATGAGCTGGGTCAAGACCGACGACTCCGACTACGTGGAGGGCTCGGCCGCCCGCTGACCCGTCCAGCCGAGGGCCCGCGACCACACCAGGTCGCGGGCCCTTTGTCATGCCAGAAGCACCAAAACAATGCGAAACCACATTTACATGTAGATGATTACTTGACATCGCTTTGGTTTGCGCCCAAGATGGGGTCCGTGGACCAGGGGGTCCATCCGCTGTACGCATAGGGGCGTGGGGCGGCGACCATGGGAGAAGACAATGACGGCTCTTCCCGACGCACGCGTCAACAAGAACCTGGAGGGATCCGGCGTGCGCGCCCGGATCCAGAAATTCGGCGGCTACCTGGCCGGCATGATCATGCCCAACATCGGGGCCTTCATCGCCTGGGGCCTCATCACCGCCCTATTCATCGAGACCGGCTGGCTGCCGAACGCGACCCTCGCCGGCCTCGTCGGCCCGATGCTGTACTTCCTGCTGCCCATCCTCATCGGCCACACCGGCGGCCGGATGGTCCACGGCCACCGCGGCGCCGTCGTCGGGGCCATCGCGACGGCGGGGGTGATCATCGGCGGCATCACCGAGTTCGCGACCCTCAGCGGCACGCCGATGTTCCTCGGCGCCATGATCATGGGCCCGGCCGCCGCCTACCTGCTCAAGCTGTTCGACCGCGCCGTCGAGGGCAAGGTGCGGGCCGGCTTCGAGATGGTCGTCGACAACTTCTCGCTCGGCATCATCGGCATGATCCTCGCCATCGTCGGCACGCTGGGCGTCGGCCCGGTCGTGGCCGCGATCGTGGCGGTGCTGTCGGCCGGCGTCAACGCGCTGGTCGCGGCGGGCCTGCTGCCCCTGGCGTCGATCTTCGTCGAGCCCGGCAAGGTCCTGTTCCTCAACAACGCGATCAACCACGGCATCTTCACGCCGCTCGCGGCCATCGACGTCGAGACCGCCGGCAAGTCGATCCTCTACATGGTCGAGTCCAACCCCGGCGCCGGCCTCGGCCTGCTGACCGCCTTCATGCTGTTCGGCCCGAAGTCGCTGCGCGCCTCCACCTCCGGCGCGATCGTCATCCACTTCCTCGGCGGCATCCACGAGATCTACTTCCCCTACATCCTCATGCGCCCCGTGATGATCCTCGCGACCATCGCCGGCTCGATGTCGGGCCTGTTCGTCGCCACCACGCTCGGCGCCGGGCTGGCCGGTCCGCCGTCGCCCGGATCGATCCTCGCGTACCTCGCGGTGACGCCTCCCGGCGGCCACCTGCCCATGCTCGCCACCGTCCTGACGGCCGCCGTCGTGTCCTTCCTCGTGGCCTCCGTGCTGCTGAAGTTCGGCCGCGGCGCCGAAGATGACGTCGTCGAGGAGCAGGTGCACGCGATCGAGTCCATGGAGTCCGGTTCGGCCGTCCTCGGCTCCGACGTGACCAAGCTCGTCATCGCCTGCGACGCCGGCATGGGCTCCTCGGTCATGGTGGCCGGGCAGATGCGCAAGCGGCTGGCGCCCTTCGGCGTCGAGGTCGTCCACACCCCCGTCGACCAGATCCCCGTCGACGCTCAGGTCGTCCTCACCCATGAGGGCCTCGCGAAGCGCGCCGAGGCTAAGGCCCGCGGTGCCCTCGTCGTCCCATTCTCGTCCTACCTCGGCGACCCGGCCTTCGACCGCGTCGAACTCGCCATCCGCGAGGGTCGACTCCTGACCGCCGCCGGCATCGGGGAGGCCGCACCGTCGGCGGTTGCCCAGCCCGCAGCCGGCGCCACCGCCACCGCGACGCTGACCAGGCCGAAGAAGAAGCTGGCCCCCGGCATCCTCCCGGCCTCCAACGTCCGGATGGGGCTGGCGAGCGTCGCCAAGGAGGACGCGATCCGCCAGGCCGGCGACGTGCTCGTGGCCAGCGGTGCTGCCGACCCCGCCTACATCGACGGCATGCTCCTGCGCGAGCACCAGACCTCGACGTTCCTCGGTCAGGGCGTCGCGATCCCGCACGGCACCAACGAGTCGCGGACCCACATCCGCTCCGCGGCGCTCGGCTTCCTGCAGTTCCCGGACGGGGTCGACTGGGACGGTCACACCGTCAACGTCGTCATTCCCATCGCGTCCAACAGCGACGAGCACGTGTCGATCCTGGCGGCCCTGGCGAGCGTCCTGGCCGACAAGGAGCGCTCGCAGCGCCTGCGCACCGCCCGTACCCCCGACGAGGTCATCAGCCTCCTGACCCCCACTGAGGAGTGAGCATGCTCGCACTGAGATTCCACGCCCCCGGAGACGTCCGGCTCGAGGACGTCCCGGAGCCCGAATGCGGCCCGGCGGAGGTGAAGATCCGGGTCCGCAACTGCTCGACCTGCGGCACCGACGTCAAGATCCGCGCCAACGGCCACGTCAACATCTCCCGCGTGACCACGATGGGCCACGAGATCGCCGGTGAGGTCGTCGAGGTGGGCGCCGAGGCGCTCGGCGGCTTCGGGATCGGAGACCGCGTCCAGGTGATCGCGGCCGTGCCGTGCGGTGACTGCCACGAGTGCCGCAAGGGCTGGATGGCCGTCTGCCAGAACCAGACCTCCGTCGGCTACCAGTACGACGGCGGCTTCGCCGAGTACATGATCGTGCCGGAGCAGGTCCTCAAGGTCGACGGGCTGAACCTGATCCCCGACGGCGTCGGATACGACGAGGCCTCCGCCGTCGAGCCGTTCGCCTGCGCCATCAACGCGCAGGAGCAGCTGGGCATCGAGGAGGGCGACACCGTCGTCATCTTCGGGGCCGGGCCCATCGGATGCATGCACGTGCGCATCGCCCGCGGCGTGCACAAGGTCGGCCGGGTCATCATGGTCGACATCAACGCCGACCGGCTCGCGATGTCGGCCGACGCCGTCGCGCCGGACGTCACGATCGACGCGTCGAGCGTCGATCCCGTGGCGGAGGTGCTGCGGCTCACCGACGGGCGCGGCGCCGACGTCGTCATCACGGCCACGCCGGCCAACGTGAACCAGGAGCAGGCCATCGCGATGGCGGCCCGCAACGGGCGGATCTCGTTCTTCGGCGGGCTGCCGAAGACGAACCCGACCATCACGTGCGACAGCAACCTTGTCCACTACCGGCAGCTGCACATCCACGGCGCCAACGGTTCCGCCCCGGCCCACCACCGGGCGGCGCTCGACCACATCGCGTCCGGCCGCATCCCGGTGCGTGACCTCATCACGCGCCGCGTGCCGCTGGCCGAGGCGCTCACCGCCTTCGACATCGTCGCGAAGGGCGAGGCGATCAAGGTCACCGTCGAGCCCTGACGACGGCGCCCGGGACGAACGCACCCCGGCTCCCCGTCCCCGATTCGCCAGGTGCGGTCGGGGGCAGGGAGCCGGGGTGTCGTTGTGTGTTGGAACCTCAGGCGAGGCGGGCCGCGATGCGGTCGCCGATCTCCGTGGTGCGGAACCGCTCCGCGCCGCGGTCGGCGATGTCCGCGCTGACGGCCTCGTCGATGCGGGCGGCCAGCTCCGGGCGACCGAGATGATCGAGCAGCAGCGCCATCGACGAGATGGCGGCCGTCGGGTCGGCGATGCCCTGGCCGGCGATGTCCGGCGCCGAGCCGTGGACCGGCTCGAACATCGACGGGAACTCGCCGGAGGGGTTGATGTTGGCCGACGCGGCCAGGCCGATGCCGCCGGTGACCGCCGCGGCCAGGTCCGTGACGATGTCGCCGAACAGGTTGTCGGTGACGATGACGTCGAACTGCGCCGGGTCGACCACCATGGCGATCATCGCGGCGTCGATGTGGAGGTAACGGCGCTCGACGTCGGGGAACTCCTCGCCGACCTCGGTGAAGATCCGGTTCCACAGGCTGCCGGCGTTGACGAGCACGTTGTGCTTGTGCAGCAGCGTCAGCTGGCCGCGGCGGGACTGGGCCCGGCGGTAGGCGTCGCGGACGACGCGCTCGACGCCGTAGGCGGTGTTGACCGACACCTCCGTCGCGAGCTCGTGCGGGGTGCCGACGCGCACGGCGCCGCCGTTGCCGCAGTACAGGCCCTCGGTGCCCTCGCGGACGACGACGAAGTCGACCGACTTGCCGTCCACGATCCGCGGAGCCAGGGGAGTGGGCACGCCGGGGTACAGCTTCGACGGGCGCAGGTTGATCGCGTGGTCGAACGCGAACCGCAGCTTGAGCAGCAGGCCGCGCTCCAGCAGCCCGCTCGGGATCGCCTTCGATCCCGGGGCCGCGCCGACCGCGCCCAGCACGATGGCGTCGACGGTCTTGAGTTCCTCGAGGACCGAGTCGGGCAGGACCTCGCCGGTGCGCTGCCAGCGCTCGGCGCCGAGGTCGTAGTGGACGAAGTCGAAGGCGTCCGGGCCCGCGACAGCGGTCAGCGCCTTCAGCGCCTCCGCCGTCACCTCGGGGCCGATGCCGTCGCCGCCGATGACGGCGAGGGTACGGGTCTCAGTCATGCCTGCAGACCCTACGGCCTGCCCCCGTCGGCGGACAGGGGCGCACGGTGCCCGTCCACTGGCTGAGACGTCGGCACAGCGGGGCTCGGCGGGTATCCTTCGCTCTGACCCGCGACCCCCTGGGAGAGATCAATGCCGACCCTGCCGACCCGCCCGGCCGAGTTCCACATCTTCGACACATCCCTGCGCGACGGCGCGCAGCAGGAGGGCATTCACCTGTCGGTGGCGGACAAGCTGCGGATCGCCGGCTACCTCGACGAGCTGGGCGTCACGTTCATCGAGGGCGGGTGGCCGGGCGCCAACCCCAACGACACCGAGTTCTTCGTCCGGGCGAAGGAACTGAACCTGCAGCGCTCCAAGCTCGTCGCGTTCGGCGCCACGCGCAAGGCCGGCGCCAGGGCCGCGGAGGATGCGCTGACGCAGGCGCTGGTGGACGCCGACACCGAAGTCATCTGCATCGTCGCGAAGTCGCACGACGAGCACGTGTACCGGGCCCTGCGCACCACGCTCGAGGAGAACCTCGAGATGATCACCGACACAGTGCAGTACCTGCGCTCGCAGGGGCGGCGGGTGTTCGTCGACTGCGAGCACTTCTTCGACGGCTACCGCGCCAACCCCGAATACGCCATCAAGGTCGTGCAGACGGCGCACGACGCGGGCGCCGAGGTCGTCGTGCTGTGCGACACCAACGGCGGCATGCTGCCCAGCTGGATGGCCGAGATCGTCGCCGCGGCCGCGGCCACCGGCGCGAACCTGGGCGTGCACTGCCACAACGACACCGCCTGCGCGGTCGCGAACACGCTGGCCGCCGTCGAGGCGGGCGTCATGCACATCCAGGGCACCTTCAACGGGTACGGCGAACGCACCGGCAACGCGGACCTGTCGGCGCTCATCCCCAACCTGCAGCTCAAGTACGGCTGGGACATCCTGCCGGCAGACCAGCTGGCGGACCTCACCCGCGTGGCGCACGCGATCGCGCTCGTGGCGCACCAGCCGCTACTGGGACGCCAGCCCTACGTCGGGCACTCCAGCTTCGCGCACAAGGCGGGGCTGCACGCCTCCGCGATCAAGGTCGACGAGAACCTGTACCAGCACGTCGACCCGGCGCTGGTCGGCAACGACATGCGCATGCTCATCTCCGACATGGCAGGCCGCGCGAACATCCAGATCAAGGGCGAGCAGCTCGGCTTCGACCTGGCCGACCGGGGGACCGCCGCCAAGATCACCGAGCGGGTCAAGGCCAAGGAATCCGAGGGCTACTCCTACGAGTCGGCCGATGCGTCGTTCGAGATGCTGCTGCGCGACGAGCTGGGCGTCCTCGAGCTCCCCTTCCAGGTGCAGTCCTGGCGCGTGTTCACGGAGGAGCGCGACGGCGTCAACATCTCCGAGGCGACCGTGAAGCTGACCGCCAAGGGGGACCGGCACATGGTCGTCGGGGAGGGCAACGGCCCCGTCAACGCCCTCGACGGCGCGCTGCGCCAGGCCCTCGCCACGCCCTTCCCGGAGGTCGCGGACTTCGAACTCACCGACTACCGCGTCCGGATCCTCGACGAGGGACACGGCACCGACGCGTCGGTGCGCACGCTCATCGACACGTCGTACAAGGGCTACACGTGGACGACGGTGGGTGTCGGCACCAACGTCATCGAGGCGTCGTGGGAGGCGCTCATGGACTCGCTGGCCTACGGCATCCTCACGCACGTCGACGCCGGGTAGCCCTCCACTACGCTGGGCGCCATGCGCATCGCACGTTTCGTCAAGGATGGTCAGGACCCGGCCTACGGGATCATCGAGCTCGCCGTCGACGGGGGTGAGCGCCCGGACACGGTGGCGGTCCTGACGGCCGACCCGCTGGCCGGCGTGCCGGTCAACTACACCGGCGAGCGGCACCATCTCGACGAGGTGCGGTTCCTGGCACCGGTGATCCCGCGGAGCAAGGTGGTCGCGGTGGGGAAGAACTACGCCGACCACGCCAAGGAGATGGGCGGCGAGGTGCCGGAGTCGCCGCTGCTGTTCTTCAAGCCGAACACGTCGGTCATCGGGCCGGAGGACACGATCCTGCGCCCCGAGGGCTGCACCAACCTGCACTTCGAGGGTGAGCTGGCCATCGTCATCGGCCGCATCTGCAAGCAGGTGCCGGTGGAGCGCGTGCCCGAGGTGATCTTCGGCTACACGATCGCCAACGACGTCACCGCCCGCGACTGGCAGGCGACCGACGGCCAGTGGGCCCGCGCCAAGGGCTCCGACACGTTCCTGCCGCTGGGGCCGTGGATGAACACGCATCTGACCATCGAGGAGGCCGAGCACCTCGGCCTCGAGACGCGCCTGAACGACGAGGTGCGCCAGCAGGGGTCGACCTCGCAGATGGTGCGCGGCATCCCCGAGCTGGTCAGCTACATCTCGTCGTTCACGACCCTGTTGCCGGGTGACCTCATCCTGACGGGCACGCCCGCAGGCGTCGGGCCGATGGAGCCGGGGGACCGGGTCACCGTCGAGATCGACGGGCTGGGAGCGCTCAGCAACCCAGTCGCCGACGCGTGAGCCTGGCGCCGCTGCTCCCCGGGGGTGAGCCGGTCGACCCGCCGTCGGGGGTGGGGTATCCGCTGGTGCTGCGCCGGCCGGGTGCGGGGATGGTCGCGGGCTTCGGGGCGCTGCTGGCGTTCAGCGCCTTTGCTGTGCTGGTGCCGGTGATCTCGGCGCTCGTGCTGCGGGTCGGCTTCCTGGTGCGCGGGGGCGGCGACTTCGCGGCGTACCAGCGGGCGGCGTCGGCGTACGAGCTGCCGGAGGGCCCCGCCGCCGGGCACTTGGCGCTGGCCGCGCTGATCCCGGTGGTGCTGCTGCTGGTGCGCTACCTGCACGGCGTGCGACCGCGGTGGGTGGCGTCGGTGCAGCCAGGGGTGCGGTGGCGCTACCTGCTGGCGACTTTCGCTGTCGCGGCGGTGCTGCTGAACGCGGTGCTGTGGGCGTCGTTCGCGGTGCGCGGGGTGCCCGAGTTCCACGCGGGGCAGACGGGGTGGCCGGCGTTCCTGGCGATGGTGCTGGTGACGTCGCCGCTGCAGGTAGCCGCGGAGGAGGTCTTCTTTCGCGGCTATCTGCTCCAGACCATCGGCTCAGCGAGCGGGCGGGCGTGGGTGGGCGTCGTCGGGTCCGCGGTGGTGTTCGCGCTGCTGCACGGCCTGCAGAACCCGGCGCTGTTCACGCACCGGCTGGTGTTCGGGCTGATCGCCGGGGCGCTGGTGGTGGTGACCGGGGGGCTGGAGGCCGGTGTCGCGGCGCATGTGGTCAACAACCTGGCCGCGTACGGGTACGCGATGTTCACGACGTCGCTGGCCGAGCTGCGGGGGGTGACGTCCATCGCGTGGGACGAGGCGGCGTGGAACATCGCGGGGTTCGCGCTGTTCGGTGTCGCGGCGTGGTGGATCGGCCGCCGGATGCGGGTCGCGACGCTCACCCCGTGACTCGCTCCCGGTGGGCGGCGGGCGGCGGGCGGCGGGCGTGGTGTGTGGTGCGGCGGGTGTGGGCCGGTGGGGTTTGAGCAGATGGCACCACTCGTCGCGGGAGTCACGCAGGGGCCGAGCGTGCGACGCCGCACGAGTGGTGCCATCTGCTCAAGATTGCCTGGCGAGGGACGCTGTGGGATGGGTCGACGATGACCCACGGGTCAGCGTCAACTGTTAGGTCGGCCGCCCGCGCTGCGCCAGCAGCGCACGCGTGGTGTCCACGAGGGAGGGAAGGGTCTTCTCGGTGAAGTGCGCGACCAGCCAGCCGGCCCGCATGAGGTCGATATCCCGCGCCCGATCGCGATGGAAGGACTCTCGTGACCCGTGGAATTCGTAGCCGTCGATCTCCAAGGCGACCATCTCCTTCCTGAACCCCGCGTCCACGTAGTGCCTACGCCCACACGCGGTGACGGGCAGGTTGGAGATCCAGCCGGTGATCCCGGCCTCGCGGAGTGCCGCATGCGCCCTCAGTTCGAGCGCCGACCATGGCGAGTCCCGGGACTGGTCCAGCAGGTCGCGCCGGAGCCTGTTGAAACGACGCCGAGGGGTCAGGGCGAGAGCGCGGCGCATCTGCTTGAGCGTGCAGGCCCGCCGTCGGAGCGCCTCCTGGATCACGTCGCCCCCGAATTCGGGGATCAGGTCCAGCACGGTCAGCTCGGGCACCGTGCACAGCACGCCCTCACGGCGCGTCAGCAGTTCCGGAGGGATGAGACGCTGCTCCACCGCCAGGCCGTAACCCGGGGTGAGCTTTCGGGGGCAGGCGATGTGGAGCTCGTCGTCGTCTCCGACCTCGGGCCAGAACGTCAGGGCGGCCGCGCTGCGTCTGACGAGCGTGAGGTCGTCGCCGTACGCCCGGACGGCTTGGAGGCGTGTGTGGATCGACGACGCGGCACCCGGCAGGCCGTAGACCCCAGGCAGAACCCGTTCGAGCTGACCGCGGCAGGCGTAGGCGTTGAGAGCCCGCGCCTTGCGGGGCGTGAGCTTGGCCGTGACGACGCCGTCGCGCACCGCAGCTGCGATCTCGGGGTCCATGCGCCCAGTCTCGGGACGCGCGCCGTCGCGGACAAGGGGCGACTCCCCGCCTGTGGATAACCAGCGGTCTCGGGGGCGGGAGTGGGGTGGGGTGGGGTCTGAGGGTTTGAGCAGATGGCACCACTCGTCGCGACGCTGCCGCTCAGCCTGAGCGTCTGAACGGCAGCGACTGGTGCCATCTGCTCAAACCCCACAGGGCCGCAGGGGGGCCCACGAGAGGGTAGGGTCGGCGGCAGCGGACCAGCCTCGACGGCGGGCGCCCGCTCCGTGACCGAGGCCGGTCCTGTTGCCTCATGTCAAGATGCCCGCTTGGTTTGAGTCGTTGACTCATCTGGGTTTGCCCGCTTCGGATCGCTGATCTTCCGGCGGGAGAGGTAGACGTGGTTGGTCTTGGCGCGGCGTTGGACG
>NZ_CAXWGV010000017.1:0-35923 GCF_964266725.1 Tessaracoccus sp. O5.2
TGGTGGTTGTTCCGGTGGCCATAGCGAGAGGGAAACACCCGGTCCCATCCCGAACCCGGAAGTTAAGCCTTTCAGCGCCGATGGTACTGCAGCGGGGACGCTGTGGGAGACTAGGACGCCGCCGGACACTTACTTGAATGAGAGCGAGGGGGAAGACACCCTGCCGGCCTGGCCGGTGTGTGTCTTCCCCCTCGCTTTTTTCATGCCCAGACGCAGGTCGGCTGCTCGGTTGTCCCTACCCCCCGTCGATACCCCCTGGGGGAAGGTCTACGATGCTGAGTAGTAGACATGCTCTGGGAAGGGGCGATGATGGCCTTCGAGCGACGCGATATGACGGTGCAACCGGACCTCAGCCACACGGAGGGTCGGGTGGCCCCCGTCCGGGCGCGCAAACCGATCTACCTCGACATGTTGCCGCCGTGCAACGCGGGCTGCCCGGCGGGTGAGAACATCCAGGAGTGGCTGCGGCTCATCAAGGCCGGACGCGCGGAGGCCGCGTGGCGGCAGCTCATCGTCGACAACCCGTTCCCCGCCATCCACGGGCGCGTGTGTTACCACCCCTGTGAGACGGCCTGTAACCGCCAGGACCTCGACGCCGCGGTCTCGATCCACTCCGTCGAGCGCTACCTCGGCGACATGGCCATCACCAACGGCTGGAAGGTACCGCTGCCTCGACGTCGTTCGGGGCGTCGCGTGATGGTGGTCGGGGCGGGTCCCGCGGGCCTGTCGGCCGCCTACCATCTGGCCCGGCTCGGGCACGAGGTCGAGATCTTCGACGCCGGAGACAAGCCCGGCGGCATGATGCGCTATGGCATCCCCGAGTACCGCCTGCCGCGTGACGTACTGGACGCGGAACTGCAGCGTCTGGTCGAGCTCGGCGTGGTGTTCCGCCAGAACGCACCCATCAAGGATCTCCTGGCCACGCAGGCCGAGGGCCGCTTCGACGCGGTCTTCGTGGCGGTCGGGGCCCACATCTCCAAGCGAGTCGACATCCCCGCGGCGGACGCGACGCGCGTCGTCGATGCTGTCAGCTTCCTCCGTGACGTGGCCTCCGGCGAACGGCCGATGATCGGGCGCCGGGTCGCCGTCTACGGCGGCGGTAACACGGCCATGGACGCGGCCCGCGTGGCGCGCCGGCTCGGGGCCGAGGAGTCCGTCGTCGTCTACCGCCGCACACTCGAGCAGATGCCGGCCCACGCCGAGGAGCTCGAGGGGGCACAGGCCGAGGGCGTCCAGATGAACTGGCTGCGGACGATCACCTCCGTCGACGAGGAAGACCTCACCGTTGAGATCATGGAGCTCGACGAGCACGGCAAGGCCCGCGGGACCGGCCGCTACGAGAAGCTCGCCGCAGACACCGTCATCCTCGCCCTCGGCCAGCGCGCCGACACGCAGTTCCTGCAAGCCATCCCAGGGATGAGCTTCAACGACGACGTGGTCGAGGTGGACCCGTCGACCCTGATGACCGCGGTTCCCGGCATCTTCGCCGGCGGTGACGCGGTGCCGTCGGACCGCACCGTCACCATCGGCGTCGGGCACGGCAAGAAGGCGGCCAAGCGCATCGACGCCTGGCTGAACAAGGAGGAGTGGGTCCAGCCGGAGAAGCACCCGGTCGTCACGCTCGACATGATGAACGTCTGGTACTTCGGCGACCACGCCCGCCGGCAGCAGACCGAGACCGGCATCGACGAGCGCTTGGAGGGCTTCGGCGAGGTCGTCGCCGGCCTCAGCGACGAGGAGGCCAAATTCGAAGCGAACCGGTGCCTGAGCTGCGGCAACTGCTTCGAGTGCGACGGCTGCTTCGGCGCCTGCCCGGAGGATGCCGTCATCAAGCTGGGTACGGGTAACCGATACCGCTTCGACTATGAGAAATGCACCGGATGCGCCACATGCTACGAGCAGTGCCCGGTCCACGCGATCGAGATGATCCAGGAGCTTCCCCGATGAACGAACAGGTCATCATCGACGGCAACGAGGCCGCCGCCGACGTCGCGTACCGCGTCAGCGAGCTGTGCTCGATCTACCCGATCACGCCGTCGTCCACCATGGCCGAGCTGGCCGACGAGTGGTCGGCGCATCGCCGCCCCAACATCTTCGGGCAGGTGCCGACCGTCATCGAGATGCAGTCCGAGGGCGGCGCAGCCGGTGCCATGCACGGCGCGCTGCAGGGCGGCGCGCTGTCGACGACGTTCACGGCCTCGCAGGGCCTGCTGCTGATGATCCCCAACATGTACCGGATCGCGGGGGAGCTGACGTCGACCGTCTTTCACGTCGCGGCGAGATCCCTCGCGACGCAGGGCCTGTCGATTTTCGGCGACCACCAGGACGTCATGGCCGTCCGCCAGACCGGTGTCTGCCTGCTGAGCTCCGCCTCCGTGCAGGAGGCCCACGACATGGCGGCCATCTCGCATTCCGCCACGCTGCGGACGCGGCTGCCCATCGTCCACTTCTTCGACGGCTTCCGCACGTCGCACGAGCTCAACACGATGGTCCGGCTCTCGGACGACGAGCTGCGGCGCATCATTCCGCGCGAGCTCGTCCTGGAGCACCGGTCGCGCGCGCTGAGCCCGGCGAATCCGTTCATCCGAGGCACGGCGCAGAATCCCGACACCTACTTCCAGTCGCGCGAGACGTCCAACCTCTACTACCAGTGGGCGCCGAAGGTCATCGCCAACGAGATGGAGAAGTTCGCGGAGCTCACCGGCCGGCGCTACGGCCTGGTCGAGTACCACGGCGCGCCGGATGCCGACCGCGCCGTCGTCGTGATGGGCTCCGGCATCGAGGCGATCCTGCCGGTGGTGGAGCGGATGAACGCCGAGGGCGCCCGGGTCGGCGTTCTGCAGATCCGCCTCTACCGGCCGTTCCCCACGGAAGCGTTCCTGGAGGCGCTGCCGCCGTCGGTCACGCGCCTCGCGGTCCTCGACCGCACGAAGGAGCCCGGCGCATCGGGCGAGCCCCTCTTCCTCGACGTCACCTCGGTGCTCGGGGAAGCTGTCGCCGGAGGCGCGCGGGAGAAGCTCCCCGTGACCATCGGCGGCCGCTACGGCCTGTCGTCCAAGGAGTTCACGCCGGCCATGGCGAGGGCGGTGTTCGATGAGCTGGCCGCCGAGTCGCCGCGGCCCAGGTTCACCGTCGGCATCCACGACGACGTGACCAACCTGTCGCTCGACTACGATCCCGCTCTCGACTTCGAGGATCCCGAGACGCTGCGCGCCGTGTTCTACGGCCTCGGATCCGACGGCACCGTCGGCGCCAACAAGAACACCATCAAGATCCTCGGATCCTCGGCCGACACCTTCGCCCAGGGCTACTTCGTCTACGACTCGAAGAAGTCGGGGTCGCGGACGGTGTCGCACCTGCGTTTCGGGCCCAACCCCATCCGCGCCCCGTACCTGGTCAGCCAGGCCGGCTTCATCGGGTGCCACCACTGGTCGATCCTCGAGCGGGTCGACATCCTCGAGTTCGCCCGGCCGGGCACCGTGCTGCTGCTCAACTCGCCGCACGGCCCTGAGGAGACCTGGCATCAGCTGCCGGTGCCCATGCAGCGGCGGATCGTCGAGCTGGGCATCCGGGTCTATGTCATCGACGCCGGGAAGGTCGCCCGGGCCGCCGGGTTGGGCAGCCGCACGAACACGATCCTTCAGACGTGCTTCTTCGCTATCTCCGGGGTGCTGCCGCGGGAGCAGGCGATCGAGCGGATCAAGGCGGCGATCACCAAGACGTACGCGCGCAAGTCGGCCGAGGTGGTGCGGAAGAACCACGACGCCGTCGATTCGGCCCTCGCCGAGCTGCACGAGATGCCGGTCCCGATCGACGACTGGTCCGACCGCGGGCTCATCCCGCCGGTGCCCGAGGGTGCGCCGAAGTTCGTGCGCACGGTCACGGCCGAGATGCTCCGCGGTCGCGGCGACGATCTGCCGGTCTCGGCCCTGCCGGTCGACGGGACCTACCCGTCGGGCACGACGAAGTACGAGAAGCGCAACATCTCCGAGATCGTCGCCGAGTGGGACGCCGAGGAGTGCATCCAGTGCGGCAACTGCGCCTTCGTCTGCCCGCACTCGGTGCTGCGCGCCAAGTCCTACCCTGCGGACGCCATTGGGGACGCGCCGGAGGGGTTCCTCTCCGCGCCCCTCAACGCGGCCGGACTCCCGCAGACCCGCTACACCCTGCAGGTGTACGTGGAGGACTGCACGGGCTGCGGCCTGTGCGTCGCGGCCTGCCCCGTCAAGCCGGTGGATCAGCCGTCGCGGCGGGCCATCAACCTCACGCCCCTGCTGGACCGCGAGAAGGAGAAGCGGGCGGTCGACTATTTCGAGTCGATCCCGGTCAACGACCGGTCGCGCGTCGACTTCGGCACCGTCCGCGGCACCCAGTTCCTCGAGCCGCTCTTCGAGTTCTCCGGCGCCTGTTCGGGCTGCGGCGAGACGCCCTACCTCAAGCTGCTCAGCCAGCTCTTCGGGGACCGGGCGACCATCGCCAACGCGACCGGATGCTCGTCGATCTACGGCGGCAACCTGCCGACCACCCCGTGGGCGAAGAACGCCATGGGCCGCGGGCCCGCCTGGTCCAACTCGCTGTTCGAGGACAACGCCGAGTTCGGGCTCGGCATGCGGCTGGCCGCAGACCTGCACGAGGATCTGGCCCGGACTCGGCTGGATGAGCTGCGCGGTGCGATCGGAGACGACACGCTGGTCGATCAGATCCTCGCGGCCCCGCAGCGGCTCGGATCGGAGCTCACCGAGCAGATGGACCGGGTCAACCGCCTCAAGGCGCGCCTCGAGGGCCTGGCCGGTCCCTCCGTCGAGGACCTGCGCAGCGTCGCGGACCACCTGGTGCGGCGCTCCGTCTGGATCGTCGGCGGCGACGGGTGGGCGTACGACATCGGCAGCTCCGGCGTGGACCACGTCCTCGCGTCGGGCCGCAACGTCAATATCCTCGTCCTCGACACCGAGGTGTACTCCAACACCGGCGGGCAGGCGTCCAAGTCGACGCCGCTCGGCGCCGTCGCGAAGTTCGCCTCGGGCGGGAAGCTCACCAACAAGAAGGATCTGGCCCTGCAGGCCATGAGCTACGGATCGGTGTACGTGGCGCGTGTCGCCATGGGGGCCGACCCGCAGCAGACGCTCAAGGCGTTCCGGGAGGCGGAGGCCTACGACGGTCCGAGCCTCATCATCGCCTACAGCCACTGCATCGCCCACGGCTACGACATCCGCAAGGGCCTTGAGCAGCAGTACCGCGCCGTGAACTCGGGACACTGGCCGCTCATGCGCTACAACCCGGTGATCCGCGACGCCGGCGGCAACCCGTTCCTGCTGGACTCGCCCAGGCCTCGCCTGACGCTGCAGCAGTACCAGTCCGCCGAGTTGCGCTACAAGGTGCTGAAGGCGGCCGATCCCGTCGAGGCCGACCGCCTCGTCGCGCTCGCGCAGGACCAGGTGGACCGCAAGTGGGCGGAGTACGAAGAGTTGGCCAACCGCGGCGCCCACCAGTTCGCCGCCGACCCGAGGAGCCGGGCATGATCGACCTCACCACGAACTATCTGGGCTTGACGCTGCACAACCCGGTCGTCGCGTCGGCCGGGCCGCTGTCGCAGACCGTGGCCGGGGTGAAGTCCCTGGCCGACGGCGGGGTCGGTGCCGTCGTCCTGTACTCGCTGTTCGAGGAGCAGTTGCGCCGCGAGGCCGAGGCCACGGCCATCCTCGAGGACATGTACGAGGAGTCCCACGCGGAGGCGATCTCGTACTTCCCGTCGGTGCCGAGGGCCGCCCACGACGCCTCCGCCACCTACCTCCGGCTGGTTGAGCAGGCGGCGGCGGCGATCGATGTGCCGCTCATCGCCTCCCTCAACGGCGCATCGCTCGGCGGGTGGACGCAGACAGCGCGCCGGCTCGCCGACGCCGGGGCAGCGGCCATCGAGCTCAACATCTACTTCGTGCCGGGTGACCTCACCATGACCGGGCACGCGGTGGAGGAGCGTCACCTGGCGATCCTCGCGGCCGTCAAGGGGGCGGTGAACATCCCTGTCGCGGTGAAGCTCAGCCCGTACTTCTCCTCGGTCGGCAACATGGCGCTGCGGCTCGACGCCGCGGGGGCGGACGGCCTGGTGCTGTTCAACCGCTTCCTGCAGCCCGACATCGACCTGGACCGGCTGACCGTGGAGTCCGGCGTCACGTTGTCGTCCCCCGTGGACGCACGGCTGGCCAGGACCTGGATCTCCGTGCTGCACGGACATCTGGAGGCCTCCATCGCCGCCACCACCGGCGTCGACACCGCCGACGACGTCATCAAGTACATCCTGGCCGGGGCCGACGTCGTCATGACGACGTCATCGCTCATCCGCCGCGGGCCGGCGTACGCGCAGGTCCTCGTCGAGGGGCTCGGGCAGTGGTTGGCGGCTAAGGGGTTGTCACTGTCCAAGGCGAGGGGGCTGTTGGCGGTCCCGGCTGAGGCGGCTGCGGACGCCTACGAGCGGGAGGGCTACGTGTCGGCGTTGGAGAAGGCGAAGTCCACGTACGGGTCGCTGCGCTGACGCCCTCGCCCCTCCCTACGATGTGAGGGTGCTGACAGACATCCTCCTCATCCTCGGCGGCCTCGTGCTGCTCGTCTTCGGCGGCGAACTGCTGGTCCGCGGGGCGGGGGCGCTGGCCCGCAGGCTTGGATTGTCGCCGCTCGTGGTGGGGCTCACAGTGGTCTCGGTGTCCACCTCGGCGCCCGAGCTGGCGGTCACCGTCGACTCGGTGTTCAGGGGGGCGCCAGAGCTGGCCGTGGGCAATGTCATCGGCAGCAACACCGCCAACGTCCTGCTCATCATCGGCGCCGCGGCGCTCATCGCCCCGCTCGCGGTGCGCCGCCAGCTCCTGCGGTTCGATCTGCCGGCGATGGTGGCTATCTCCGTACTGCTCCTGCTGCTCAGCCTGGACGGGGCGGTGGGCCTGATCGACGGCGGCATACTTCTGGCCGCGTTCGTCCTCCTCACCGTGTGGACGGTCATTCTCGGGCGCAGGGCTGCCCGCGAAGATCGGGACGACGAGGCAGCCGCGCCGCTGCCGCCGGTGTGGGCGTCGGTGCTCCTGGTGGCGGTGGGGATCACGGCGCTGGTGATCGGCGCGCAGCTGCTGGTGGGCGGCGCCGTTGCCATCGCGTCGGACCTGGGGGTGTCGGAGCTCATCATCGGCCTCACCATCGTCGCGGTGGGCACGTCGCTGCCGGAGGTCGCCGCCACGCTGGCCGCCGTCCGACGCGGCGAGGTGGACATCGCGGTGGGAAACGTGGTGGGCAGCAACATCGCCAACATCGGCCTGGTGCTGGGCCTCCCCACGCTTCTGTCGCCCGGCGGGATTCCCGTCCCCCCGTCATCGGTGGCGCTGGACCTGCCGTTGATGATCGCGGCCGCGCTGGCCCTGGGCACCGTCGCCTTCACCGGCCACCGGGTGGTGCGGCTCGAGGGCGCGGTGTTCATCGCCCTGTACGCGGCGTATCTGGGCTACATGGTGCTGGCCAGCGCCGACCACGACGCGTTGCGCGGGTTCACGTGGGTGATGGTGTGGTTCGTGCTGCCGCTGGTGCTCGTGGTGGGGGCCGTGACCGTGTGGGAGGAGATCAGGCTCCGCCGTGGTCCCGACGGGCGCCTGGAACGCGTCGGCTGAGTTGGTGGCGACCCCGGGAAGATTCGAACTTCCGACACAAGGTTTAGGAAACCTCTGCTCTATCCCCTGAGCTACGGGGCCGTGCCGCCGCGACGTCGTCGGGCAACTCGGACAGGATACCGGGCTGCGCCCGCCGCTGCAGCACGCCTCCCGTGAGCACACCGTCGGGCGGCCCCACCGTCGCCTTGCGCCCCCGCAGGCCGTCCCCCGATGAGCCTGCGGAACGGCTCGACGCAGATCTGAACGATCAAACTCGAAAATTCGGTGTTGAGGTTTGGCGCAGGCTCATCGGGAGGCGACGAAACCCGGCGCAGGCTCATCCTCGGCCCACAAGGCGCGTGTCAGGCTCAACGCAGGGGGACGGGGGCCGGTGCCCACCGTCGCGCAACGCCTCCGCGGGCTCACAGCCGACGGCGGGGGCGCGTGAGGAACAGCTCGCCATCCCGATCGTCATCATCCTCGGCGCCGGGGTCAGCTTGGACCGCGCCGGGCTGATGTTCATTCCGCTGGGCCGCCCTTCGGCGGCTACCTCTCCGACCGCATCGGCGGCGCCCTGACCTCGCCGGCGTCATGGCCTGCACCATGGCGGGCACCAGCTGCGGCTCCTGCCTGCGGCTGGTGCGCACGTTGATGGTCGCGGAGCTCGAGAAGGCCGGGACGGTGGTCAGCAACGCCCTGTGCGAGCACTTCGAGCTCTCCCGGGCCCAGCTGTTCGACGTGGTCCGCGTCACCGGGCTCACCACCTTCTCGGCGCCCGCATCGACCAGCTGCCCGACATCTGGCACCGCCTCGTCGACGCCGGGTTCGGGTCCGGCCACGCCTACGGCAAGGCACTGCGGACCGTGAAGTCCATCGTGGGCTCGACATGGCGCCGCTAGGGGTCCAGGACTCCGTGGCGCTGGCGATCGATCTCGAGCTGCGGACCGCGGGCTGCGCTCGCCCCACACACTCCAGCTCGGCGGCTTCGGACCCCTTCGCCCGCGCCAACGTCATGGCCCGTGGACTCGTCGGGTCGTCCCTGGTGGATGGCGAGGAGGTGCCCGTACTCTTCTCTCCCATGTACAAGCAGGCGTTCGATCTCCGCTCAGGCGTGTGCCTGTCGGATCCCGCCGCCGGCGCCCCGGGCGCCACCACCCTCGCGGGGTGCCGTGTCGTGTTGACCGCCAAGCGGCGAGCCTCTGAACTGGCCTCCGCGCTGGAACGGCGCGGGGCAGAGGTTCTGCGGGCGCCCATCCTGTCCATCGTGCCGCACGCCGACGACGAGCTGCTGATCGCGCAGACCACGGCGCTCATCGCCGACCCTCCGGACGCGGTCGTGGCGACCACGGGAGTCGGCTTCCGGGGCTGGATGGACGCGGCCGACGCGGCCGGGTGCGCCGACGAGCTCCTCGCGATGCTGCGCCGGGCCCGGATCATCGCCCGCGGCCCGAAGGCCCAGGGCGCCGTGCACGGGGCCGGGCTCACCGCGGACTGGGTCGCGGATTCCGAGACCGCCGCCGAGATCAAGGAACTGTTCGCCGACGAAGGTGCGGCCGGGCTCCACATCGCTGTGCAGCACCACGGCTCGGGCAGCGACGGCATCGACGAGCTCCTGACCGGGTTGGGCGCGCGGGTCACCTCCCTGGTCGTGTACCGGTGGGGGCCGTCTCCGGATCCCGAGGCGGTCTCACGCGCCGTCGGCCTGGTGGCCGGCGCTGAGGTGGACGCCGTCGCGTTCACGTCCGCCCAGGGGGTGGTCGAATTCCTGTCGGCCTGTGAGCGGGAGGGGCTCCGCGACGAGGTCATCGCCGCGATGGCCGGCCCGGTGCTCCCGGCGACGGTGGGGCCGGTCACCGCAGCGCCGCTCGTCGAGCTCGGACTGAGCCCGCTGGTTCCCGACCGGTACCGGTTGGGCGCCCTCGTGCGTGAACTCAGCGCCGCGCTGAACGACCGCTCTCCGTCTGACGTCGTCACCCCGTCGGGCGTGCTGCGGCTGCGTCGCGCGGCCGCCGCCCTGGACGGGCGCGCGCTGCCGCTCAGCCAGGTGCAGCTGGCCGTGCTGAGGGCCCTGGTGAGCGCCGAGGGTGGGGTGGTGTCGCGGGAGGACATCCTGGCGCTGCTGCCCGGGTGCTCGAACGATCCCCACGCCGCCGAGGTTGCCGTCGCGCGTCTGCGGGACAGCATGGGCGACCGCTCGCTGGTGCGGACCGTGCCGCGCCGCGGCTACCGACTGGAGGTCTCCGCATGACACCTGTCCTCATCGTGTGCGCGCACGGCACCGACGACCCGGACGGGCAGGCGGTCGTCCTCGAGATCGCCGCGGCGGCCGCGCGACGGTTGCCCGGGGTGACGGTCGAGGCAGCGTACGTGGACGTGCAGGAGCCGAAGCTCGGCGACGTCGTCGACCGCTGGGTGGGTGCCGGCGCGACGGTCGTGGTCGTCCCGGTCCTCCTGACGCTCGGATTCCACACGGAGGTGGACGTCGCCGAGGCGGTGTCCGCCCACCCCGGAGCGGTCGTCTCCACCGGCCCCCTCGGCCCGGACCCCCGCCTTGAGCGCGCGCTCGTGGACCGGCTGCGGGAGGCCGGGGCTCCGGAGGACGCGGCCGTGGTGGTCGCCGTCGCCGGGTCGTCGCGCCCGGAGGCGGCCGACGTCGCGCATCAGGTCGTCGCCGGTGTGCAGAGCGTGTGGCCGGGTCGTGTCGTGGTGGGCTTCCTCTCGGCCGCCGAACCTCGGGTCGCCGAAGCCGTCGCCTCCGCCCGGGGTCTGAGCCCGGTGGCCGTGGCCTCCTATCTCATCGGCCCGGGGTTCTTCCAGCGCCGCGTGGACAAGGCAGGCGCCGACGTCGCGGCAGCGCCCTTGGGCGCCCACCCGCTGCTCGTCGAGGTGGTGGTCGACCGCTACCGCGCGGCCGCGGGTGGGCTCGTCGCCGATCAAAGCCACCCCGGTTAATTGATACAAAGTCCTTGTAGTAATCTGGCAGGCATGACAGAGATCTCCCTCACCCCCAAGTCAGGCTGCGGTTGCGGCGGTCATGACGACTCCCTGCCCGAGCTCGACGCGCGCGCGATCCCGCATGCCGTGCGTCACGCGGCCATCCACGGCGTCGTCGACGGGCTCCAGCCCGGTGCCGCCTTCGTGCTGGTCGCCCCGCACGACCCGGTTCCGCTGCTGCGCCAGATCTCGGATCGCCACGGCGACTCGATCGCCGTGAGCTACGTGCAGGAGGGCCCCGACGCCTGGAAGCTGAAGCTGGCCCGCGTCTGATGTGCAGCTACTGCGGGTGTGACTCGATCACGGTCATCGGCCGGTTCATGGCCGAGCACGTCGAGATCGTCAACGCGTGCGGCCAGTTGCGCCGTGCCGTCACCGACGGCGGGGACGTCCCCGCCCGCGCCCGCGACCTCGCTCACCTCCTCGGTCCGCACACGCAGTCCGAGGAGGTGGGCCTCTTCAGCGTCATGAAGCGCCGCGACGAGTTCACGGAGCACGTCAACGGCCTCTGCGGCGAGCACCGCTCGCTCGACGAGCTCCTGGCGGCCATCGCCGCCGGCGACCACTCGCTGATGGACACGTTCGAGGTGGCGCTGCGCGACCACATCGACAAGGAGGACAACGGTCTGTTCCCGGCGGCGGCCCTGGGCCTCGACGGAGACGAGTGGACCGAGATCGACGGCAAGACGCATGAGCACGACCACGCCACCGGCGTCCCGCACCACCACTGACGGTCCCGCCGCGACCCGCCGCCTCCGCGTCGCGCTCATCGCCCTGGCCGGCGTCTCCCTGCTCACCGGGCTGAACGCGGCGCTGCTCAGGCTGGGCGTCTGGGCGCCGGTGTCCTCGAGCCGGCTGGCCGACCTCCACGGACCCGCCATGACCCTGGGCTTCATGGGCACCCTCATCTCCCTGGAGCGCGCCCAGGCGCTGCGCAATCCGCTGGCCTATCTCGCGCCCGCGCTGCTCGGCGCCGGATCGCTGGCCCTGATTTCGGGCGCCCCACCCCTGCTGGGTGAACTCCTTCTGCTCGACGGCGGCCTCGCCTTCCTCGCCGTGGCCGGCGCGCTGTGGCTGCGCGCCCCGCTCCCGCTGGTGGCCGCGCAGGCGTTGGGGGCGCTCTTCGTCCCGCTGGCGGCCGCCGCGATCCTGCTGGCGGACGTGGCGGCGGCGCTCCCGCTGCTCGTCGCGTTCGTGGTGATCACGATCGCCGCGGAGCGCGCCGAGCTGGCCCAACTGACCATGGGGGCCCGCGCCGTCCCCACCCTGCTGACCTTGGCGACGGTGGTGGCGCTCGGCGCGGCGCTCGCGATCGCGCTGCCCGCCGTCGGATTCCGGGTGCTGGGGCTGGGCTGCGTGGCGGTGGCGGCCTGGTTGATCCGCGACGACGTGGGGCGCCGGATGATCCGCGCCGCCGGCTTCCGCCGCTTCAACGCGGCCGCGCTGCTCGCGGGCAACGTCTGGCTCACGGTCGCGGGCGCCGTCTGGGTCGCCGTCGGGCAGCCGACCGCCCAAGGCCACTACGACGTCACGATCCACGGGGTGTTCCTGGGCTTCGGGGTGTCGATGATCATGGCGCACGCCCCTACCATCTTCCCGGCGGTCATCGGCCGGGCGCTGCCGTACCGGGTGTCTATGTGGCTGCCCCTGGCGCTGCTGAACATCGGCATGGCCACCCGAGTGTCCGGCGCCCTCGCCGGCGCCGGCCTGCTCTACCGAACCGGAGGAACCGTGACCGTGCTCGCTCTGCTGGCGTTCGCGCTGACCGTCGTCGCATCGGCGGTGCAGGGATGAGGCGCCGCCGCTCCCTGCGCGACTACGCGGTCCTGGTGTGGCTCCTGGCCGCGGCCGTGGTCGCCGTGGCCCACCGGTGGGTCCCGGAATCCACGTGGCTCATGGTGCACCTGGTGGCGCTCGGTGCCCTGACCCACTCGGTGATGGTGTGGAGCGCCCACTTCACCGCGGCACTGCTCAAGACCCGCGACGACGACGCCACGCGGCGGCGGGCGGACGTACGGCTCGGGGTGCTCGCCGCGGGCTCGCTGCTGGTGTTCGCGGGTGTCCCGACGGCGCAGTGGTGGCTGGTCGTCGTCGGCGCTACCGCCGTCTCAGCGGCGGTGCTGTGGCACGGCGCCGTCCTGGTCCGCGATCTCCGCCGCGCGCTGCCCGGACGCTTCCGCATCTGCATCCGCTACTACGTCGCGGCCGCCGCCTGCCTGCCGGTGGGCGCCGCGTTCGGAGCGACGCTCGCCTTGGGCCTCGACGACCGTTGGCACGCCGCGTTCCTCGTCGCGCACACCATGACGATGCTGCTGGGCTGGATCGGCCTGACCGTCGTGGGGACGTTCGTGACCTTCTGGCCGACGGTGTTGCGGACCCGGATGGACGACCGCGCCGAGCGCCTCGCGAGGCAGGTGCTGCCGGTCCTGCTGGCGTCGATCGGCGTGGTCATCCTCGGCTCCCTGCTGGGCGTCCGAGCCGTGTCCGTGGCCGGCCTGGTGCTGTACGCCGGGGCGCTGATCTGGTGGGGCCGCTGCCTGGTCGCTCCGCTGCGCGCGAAGCCGCCGCGCGAGTTCGCCGCGGCCTCGATCCTGGCCGGCGCGGTGTGGGCCTGTGCCGCGATCATCGCGACCGCGGTCCACGTCGGCCGCTCCGACGACGTCGAGCTGGCCTCCGGGTATCCGATGCTGGCGTCCCTGTGGGTGGTCGGCTTCCTGCTTCAGCTGGTCACCGGGGCCCTGTCGTATCTCCTGCCGTCGGTGATCGGCGGCGGTCCGCGGGTGGTGCGGGCGGGTGCGGCCGAGTTCGACCGCTTCGCAACCGTGCGGCTCGTCGTCATCAACGGCGGGCTGATCGCGTGGCTGACGCCGCTGCCCAGCTGGGTCAAGGTGACGGTCTCGGTACTCGTGCTGGCCGCGCTGGCGGCCTTCCTGCCCCTCATGGTGCGCGGCATCCGCGCCTCCGTCGCCGAGCGCCGGCGCGCAGTGACGGGCGTGCCCGCGGCCGAGATGCCGGAGCGCCGCAGCGCCTTCACCGGCGATGGGCTGGTGGCAGGGGTTGCCGCCCTGGCCATCGCCATCAGCGTCGGCGTGGGCCTGGACCCGGCCGCCGCGGGAGTCGCCACCGTTGGGTCCGCGGCCGCCCCAGCGGCGGTGGCCGAGACCGGGACCACCGTCCGGGTCCAGGTCGCGGCCCGCGACATGAGGTTCGTGCCCGCCAGCGTGGAGGCGCAGCCCGGGGACCGGGTGATCATCGAGCTCGTGAACGAGGACCCCACCACCGTGCACGACCTGCTCGTCGGCACCGTCCGCACACCCCGGTTGGCGCCCGGCGAGCGGGCGGAGCTCGATCTGGGGATCGTGGGGCAGAGCATGGCCGGCTGGTGCACCGTCGTGGGCCACCGGCAGATGGGCATGACGTTCGACGTGGTGGTGGCTGGCTCGCCCGCCGCGGAGGCCGGGGCCGAGCCCGCGGCGCCGCAGCACGGCCACCAGGGCGCCGGAGACCCGGACGCGGAGCTGAGCGCCGTCGTCGACCCCGTCGCGCCTGCCCTGACCCCCGAGACCGTCCGCCGCTATGAATTCCGCGTCACCGAGGTGCCCCTCGAGGTGGCGCCGGGCGTGTGGCAGCGGCGGTGGACGTTCAACGGCGGCAGCGTCGGGCCGACGCTGCGGGGCCGGGTCGGCGACACCTTCGAGATCACGCTGATCAACGACGGGTCCATGGGGCACTCGATTGACTTCCATGCCAGCGCCCTGGACCCGACGGGGCCCATGCGCACCATCGCGCCCGGTGAGCGCCTGACCTACCGGTTCACCGCGAACCGCGCCGGGGTCTGGATGTACCACTGCTCGACGATGCCCATGAGCGCCCACATCGCCGCCGGCATGCACGGCGCCGTCATCATCGAGCCCGAGGCCGGCCTGCCCGAGGTCGACCGGGAGTACGTGCTCGTGCAGTCCGAGGTCTTCCTGGCCGACGCCGCCGCGACCGCCGAGGACGCCACCGACCTCGACGCGGACGCCGTGCTGGGCGAGCACCCGGACAAGGTCGTGTTCAACGGCGTCGCGAACCAGTACGACCAGGCTCCGCTGGTGGCCCGCACGGGGGAGCGGGTGCGGTTCTGGGTGCTCGACGCCGGGCCGAACCGGGCGACCAGCTTCCACATCGTCGGCGCGCAGTTCGACACGGTGTACCGCGAGGGCGGGTATCTGCTCAAGGAGGGCGTCGACCCCTTCGGGACCACGGGAGGCGGCGCGCAGGTCCTGGCGCTGGCGCCCGCCGAGGGTGGCTTCGTCGAACTGGAGTTCCCTGAGCCGGGGCGCTATCCCGTCGTGAGTCACGTGATGGTCGACGCGGAGCGCGGCGCCCACGGGTACGTCGAGGTGTCCTGACCGTCCCTCCGCGGAGGCGCTGGCCTAGGATCGGAGTCGACCACTCGACGAAGGGAAACCGCCGTGTCTGAAGCCGGCCTCAACGCCGCCCGCCAGAAGATGATCGACGCCGGGGTCGCCGCGCCGGCCATCGAGGTCTTCTCCCGGTTCTACGAGCTCCTCGAGAGCGGCGCCACGGGTGTCATCCGCGAGGACACGATCGAGCCGCTGCTGGATCCGCCCATGCTGGCCGATGTCGACATCACCGAGGCGGAGGCCCGGGAGGCCATCGGGCAGACGGTCATCATCAAGCTCAACGGCGGACTCGGCACGTCGATGGGGCTGGACAAGGCCAAGACGCTGCTCGAGGTCCGCGACGGGCTCAACTTCCTCGACCTCATCACCCGTCAGGTTCTGGCGGCGCGCGACCGCTACCACGCCCGGCTCCCGCTGCTGTTGATGAACTCCTTCCGCACGGAGGCCGACACGCTGGCGCACCTCGAGCAGTACCCGGAGCTGCCGGTCGAGGGGCTGCCGCTCAGCTTCATGCAGAACCAGGAGCCGAAGCTCCGAGCAGATGACCTCACCCCGGTCGAGTGGCCGGCCGACCCCACGCTGGAGTGGTGCCCGCCGGGCCACGGGGATCTGTATCCGGCGCTGGAGGGCTCCGGCGTGCTCGATCAGCTGCTCGAGGCGGGCTTCCGCTACGCCTGCGTGTCCAACGGCGACAACCTCGGCGCGGCCCCCAACGCGACCATCGCAGGCTGGTTCGCCCGCTCGGGGGCGCCGTACGCCGCGGAGCTGTGCCGCCGGACGGTCAACGACAAGAAGGGCGGCCACCTCGCCGTCCGGAAGGCCGACGGGCAGCTCATCCTGCGCGACACCGCCCAGACGGCCCCCGAGGAGATGGACTTCTTCACCGACGAGCACCGCCACCCGTTCTTCCACACCAACAACCTGTGGTTCGATCTACGGGTCCTGCGCGAGACGCTCACCGAACGCAACTCGGTGCTCGGCCTGCCGCTCATCCGCAACGAGAAGACCGTCGACCCGTCCGACGGTGAGTCGACCCCCGTCATCCAGGTCGAGTCGGCGATGGGCGCGGCCATCGAGGTGTTCGAGGGCGCCACGGCCATTTGCGTGGGCCGGGACCGGTTCCTCCCCGTCAAGACCACCAACGAGCTGCTGCTCCTGCGCTCGGACGTGTACGAACTCACCGACGAGGGGCGCCTGGTCTCGACGACGGAGACCTCGCCCGAGGTGTCCCTGGACTCCCGGTACTACAAGAAGGTCGACAAGTTCGAGGCCCGCATCCCGGCCGCGCCGTCGCTGCGCGAAGCGGTGTCGCTCAAGGTGAAGGGGGACTGGACCTTCGGTGCCGGCGTCCGCGTCGTGGGTTCCGTGGAGCTTCCCGACGAGGGCGCGGCCGGAACGGTCCCGGACGGGTCCGTCCTCGGTGGGTGACCCTGAACTGGCGGCGGCCCTGGGGCTCGCCCTCACGGGCCTGCGCCTGCCACTGTCCTCGCCGCAGCACCTCGCCGACGACCTGCGGCAGCTCGGCTTCGACGGCGGCGCGCTGGTGCGGCTCCGCCGGGAGCGGCAGGCCGCGCGGGAGCCGTGGCCGTACCCCGTCCCACTCGAGGAGCGGCGGGCCATCGGCTTCGCCCGGTTCGACGCCGCGCTGGCCGACGCGCGCGCCGCGCTGGGGCTGTCCGGGCTGACGGACGCGGTCCGCGCCAAGCGGCCCCTCAGCACGGAGGAGCGCCGCCTGGCGGCGGACCGGCCGCCGCACTGGTGATCAGGGACGACCGGACGTCAGCGCGTCGCGGATCTCCTCCAGGAGCGTCTCGGTCTTGGTGAGCGCGGGCGCGTCCGCCTCCTCCCGGGCGAAGCGTTCCTTGGCCTTGGTGTAGGGCAGCACGACACCGAAGTACACGACCGTCGCGATGATGAGGAACGCCACCAGCGCGGTGAGGAACGCGCCGACGGACACCCCTGCCGGCTTGAACGACGAGAAGTCCGGCGTGCCGCCAAGCAGCCCGAGGAGGTCCATGAACATGGTGGTGAACGCCTGGACGACGGTGGCGAACGCGGCGCCGATGACGAAGGCGACGGCGAGCTCGATGAGGTTGCCGCGCATGATGAAGTCCTTGAAGCCCTTCACGGGGGTGCTTCCTTCCAGATAGGTGACAACGTGCGACCCACCGGCACGGACCGGCGGTGGCCGGCCGCATCGATGGGCCCCGGTCACCATAGCCGCATCCTGGGGCTCATGGCCCATCGGTGACGCCGCCCAGCGCGATGCTCAGCTGCCCTCCCTGGCCGAGGATCGCGACCATCGGCGCCGTCTCCGCCGGAACGTCCACCAGGAGCAGGTCGCTCTGGCTGCTGCCGACCGCGAGCCCGGTGGATTCGACCCGCTCGGGTACTGCGGCCACCCGGGCGTCGCTCGTGAGGACGTCAGCGGATTCGGCTGCTGCGACGATCAGGGTGATGCGGTCCCCGGGGCGCAGCAGCGGCCGCAGCCCCGGATCTGCGAGCGCGATCGGCACGACGGCGCGACCAGGATCGACGGCGTCTGCGCCGGCAAGGAGGCCCGGCTGCAGGACGGTGCCCGCGGAGAGGGGGACGGCCGTCGTCGCTCCGAGCGCGGCGGCCGCATCGTTCAGTGCGTCCGCGGGAACGGCGTCGACGGGGAGGGCAGCCTGTCGGAGATTCGCAGCCGCGAGCGCGTGACCCGCGGGGACGTCGGTGGCCGCGATGAGGACCGGGACGGTGGCGCCATCCGAGCCGGCGAGCCAGTGGGCGAGTCCGAGGACCGACAGCCCGGCCAGCAACGCGCCGATCGAGCGCCGGTGCCAGGAGACGAAGGCCGCGATGGCCGCGAGAGGTCTGGTCATGCCGCCATGGTGGGCGGTCAGCGACCCGATCCTCCGTTGTCCACAGCCTGGATCAGGCGGTGGCGGCGGCCCCCGCGGTCGCAGCGGGCTTCGGCGCGGCAGGCTTGGCGTCCGCCGCGGGGGCGGGGGCCGACGTCGCAGACTTCGTCGAGCGGGAGTCGGTGGCGTAGAAGCCGGAGCCCTTGAACACCACTCCCACTGCGCTGAACACCTTGCGCAGGTCGCCGTCGCACTCCGGGCAGTCCGTCAGCGCGGGATCGGTGAACTTCTGCACCGCCTCGAGGTCGGTGCCGCAGGAGGTGCAACGGTACTGGTAGGTGGGCATGCGCGGTCCTCATGAGATGGGGGTCGAGTGCCCCCCCATGGTATGTCAGGAGCGCAGGCGGACAGAAACCCGTTCCGTGACATAGCTGTCCACCGCGACGTCGTGGGACAGCGTCGGCAGCGCGTCGACGATTTCGGCGTCCCTCGCCAGGGCGATGATCCGCGCGTCGGCGGCGCGATGCACCAGCGCTCGGTCGTACCAGCCGCCGCCCGTACCGAGCCGCGAGCCGTCCCGCCCGACGGCGAGGCAGGGGACGACGATCGTGGCGGCCCCCGCCAGCGCACCCGGGGGCAGGGGCTCGCCGGCCGGCTCCGGAATGCCCATCCGGCCGGCCCGCAGGTCGTCCCAGGAGCGGACGGACGCCCACCGAGGGGTCCGGTCGAGCACGGGCAGCAGCACGCGCCAGCCGAGGGCGAGCAGCGACTCCCCGATCACGCGCGTGTCCGGCTCGTCGGGGCGCGAGGCGTAGAGCGCCACCGTGCCGACGCGGCGTGTCGCGAGGTCCTCGAGGAGCCGACGGGAGCGTGCGGCGTTGTCAGCGGCCCATTCCTCGGTGGTCAGCTGCGCCCGGCCGGCCAGGAAGCGCGCCCGCAGCGCGTCCTTCCGGGCCTCGATGGTCATTGGCATATCGTAGGCGCCATGGCTTGGTTCACCCGGAAGAAGCAGGACGACGGCGTCGCGGCCGTCGAGGCACCGGTCGAGGAGGAGCCCCGCCTGCCGGAGCCTCCCCAGCTCGACGCGTCGGGTCTGCGCAGCGTCGCCGACCATCTGGCGTACCTGCAGAGCCTCGTCGAGCCGCTGCGGCCCTTCGGGATGTCGCTGCTCGAGGCGTGGGACCAGGTGATGTGCGAGGACATCGACTCGATGATCAACGTGCCGCCCAACAGCACCGCCAAGATCGCCGGCTACGCCGTGCGAGCGGCCGACCTGGTCGACGACGAGGGACACCTCGCGCCGCCGCTCGAGATCGTCGACCTCGACGTGGAGCGGCTCCCGGTCGGCGGGGCGGCCACGGTCGCGCCCGGCGACGTCCTGCCCCGCGGCGCCACGGCGGTGCTGCCCGCCACGTTCGGGACCGTCGAGGACGGCCGGGTGCGCCTCATCGAGCGGGTCTCCGACGGTGAGTATGTGCGGGCCGCCGGCGAACACCTGCGCTTCGGCACGCGGCTGCTCAGCGAGGGCGACGTGCTCGACGACCGCGGCATCGGCCTGCTGGCCAGCGCCGGCATCGACAAGGTGATGGTGCGGCCACGGCCGCGCGTCGTGGTGGTGAGCTCCGGCGAGCATCTCGTCGAGCCGGGCCCGTCGGTCCAGCACGGTGAGGTGTCCGACGCGAACTCCTACATGGTCGCCGCGGCCGCCAAGGCGGCGGGAGCGACCGTCTTCCGGGTGGCCGTCCACTCCAACGAGCCGGACGCGATCCGGGAGGCCATCACGGACCAGCTGATCCGCGCGGACCTGGTGATCTCCACCACTGGCGGCCGGCGCGAGGACTACGAGGCCGTCGTCGACGTGATGTCGGAACTGGGGCTCGTGGACTCGGTCAACGTGGCGATGTCGCCCGGCCGCACCCAGACCTTCGGGCTGATCGGCGAGGACCGCGTGCCCATGCTCATGCTCCCCGGGAACCCGGTGAGCGCCTACGTGTCCTTCCACGCCTTCGCGCGACCGCTGATCCGCGCGCTCATGGGTGTGCGGGCCGAGCACCGCCCGGTCCGGGCCATCGCCGCGCAGGGTATGCGGTCCCACCGCGGACAGCTCCACCTGCTGCGCGGCCGCGTGACCATGGAGGGCTCCATCCGGCACGTCACGCAGGTGACCGAGGCGTATGCGCTGGCCGAGCTGGCCGGGGCGAACGCCCTCATCGTGCTCGACGAGCACTCCGAGGTGGTCAACGCCGGCGAGGCGGTCAAGGTGTGGCTGCTCGACGAGGACGAGTGAGCCGGAGACTTTCCGGACCAACCTGGCGACGCGCCGACCCCTGGCGGGCTAATCACACCGTTGTTGTTTAACGTGGGGGCGTGCTCGCCGGACTCCTCATCGCCATCGTCGTCGTCGTCGGTCTGGCCGTGGGTCTGCCCTGGGTTCTCAGCAGCCGCGACACGGACCAGGAACTCGAAGGCGACCCCACCGAACGGTTCTCCGACTCGGTGCGGATCCTCCACCGCGACGTCGTCGACGCCGTGGCCGAGGAGGACGCCGCCCGCGTGTCCACCCCCCTGACCAGGCGTGCCGACCTGCTGGAGCTGCGGATGGTGGCCCGGCAGGCGGCGCGCCGCCGCCTGGTGGTGCTCGCCGTCCTCGCGCTCGCCGTCGTGACCCTCACCGTGCTCGGGGCCCTTGGTATCACGCCGTGGTGGCCCGTGGCCATCCCCGCCGGCCTCATCGTCGCCTTCCTCGGCGTCGCCCGCTTCTCGGTCGTCGCGATGCACCGCGACCTCGACCAGCGGGCCGCGGCCCTCAAGGCCGGGTTCGACGAGGACGAGGACACCGCCACCCTTGATCTGACCGAACGGGAGAACACCGAGTCCGTCGAGATCTCGATCGACCTGTCGATGCCGACGACCATGGGCGCCCTGTGGGATCCCGTCCCGGTCGTCCCGGCCACCTATGTCCAGCAGCCGCTGCTGCCGCGGACCGTGCGTACCATCGACCTGTCGGCGCCGGTGTCGGCCACCTCCCCCTTCGTGCCGACGGCGGACAACCCGGCGCACGACGCGGTCGCGGACGAGGCCACCGGGCCGATGGAGACGGGTCGTGTCGCGGAGTTCCGGCCCCGCGCCGTCGGGGAGTAGAGCCTGACCAGCGTGACTTGGACGCCTCTCCGGGGTGGTGCTAAGCTTCGTGATGCTTTAAGGGGCTATGGCGCAGTTGGTAGCGCGTCTCGTTCGCAATGAGAAGGTCAGGGGTTCGAATCCCCTTAGCTCCACCACGATGCTCTTACTCGAACCCTCGACAAGAGCAATGAACTGATCGGACAGTACGTCCAGGGAGAGCCCGCCGGTTTCGGCGGGCTTTTTCGTTTGCCCCGTGCCGTCGGGGGTGGCGTCGTGCTGTGCGTGTCGTGCCTCGTGGACGAGTGCCCCTTACGCGCAGGCGCCGCTCGTGCTCGACGTGCCCGAGATGCACGGCGGCATCATCTACGAAGAGACCAGCACCCTCATCGTCGTCGAGAACCGACGCTGGCAAGCCACCTACGAGCACTACCGGTTCGCGAACATGGCAGGCGAACTCGACTACGTCACCATCGGCCGCTCCTATCCCGGCGTCGTGACCCCGAGCAACAAGGGCGACTTCAAGGTCAACACCCGCCCGGTCGACGGCGCGGGCTGGAACGACCACTTCTGGCACCTCAACACCGCCCGCACGGCGACCGAGCCGATGCAAGACCGGACACGCTACGACCTGCGCTTCCGCATCACACCGCCCGAAGGCGGCCGCGAACCGGAGCCAGTGACTCTCGCCAGCCGGGCGCTCCACCACCGGTCACTGCTGTTCACGCTCCGCGTCGGGTTCACTGGGGACCAGCCCGCCAGCATCTGGAAGTTCGAGGGAGCAAGCCCGTTCGCCCGCCCACACGTCGCCAACGACTACAACCGCGTCCAGCTCGACGCCCGCGGCACCGCGACCCTCACCCTGCGCGACGTCCACGGTGGCCTCTTCAACGGCTTCGCCTGGAGCTGGGACGCCTGACCGAGGCCGCAGGGTCTTCTCGAAAAGGCCAGGTCATGAGATAATCACAGGTAGATCGCAGCGCCCGGTCGACGCGACACATGGCTCCCGGCTGCATCAAGCTCACGCTCATGCCGCGCATGGCACCAGGCTGATGTCAGTGCCCGGCGCTACGGTAAGAGATGACCCTCAACGACAACTTAAGACGCGCCCCAGGCGCAGGAGACGAACCACATGGCACCGACCACCAAAGAAGGACAACGCGCCGAACTGCACAAGACCATCTGGCGCATCGCGAACGACCTCCGCGGATCCGTCGACGGCTGGGACTTCAAGTCTTATGTGCTCGGCATGCTGTTCTACCGGTTCATCTCCGAGAACCTCACGGCCTACATCAACAGAAGCGAACGCGAAGCAGGCGACCCGAGCTTCGACTACGCCCAGCTCGGCGACGCACAAGCCGAGTTCGGACGCAAAGAGACGGTTGAGGAGAAGGGCTTCTATATCCTCCCGTCCGAGCTGTTCCAGAACGTCCGTAAGCGTGCCGCGAATGACGCGAACCTCAACGAGACTCTCGCCCGTGTCTTCAAGAACATCCAAGGATCCGCTGTCGGCACCGACGCCGAAGACGACCTCAAAGGCCTATTCGACGACCTCGATGTCAACAGTTCCAAGCTCGGTGGCACCGTCGCCAAGCGCAACGAGAAACTCGTGAAGCTGCTCGACGCGATTGGCGACTTGCCGCTGGGGAACTTCGAGGACAACTCGATCGACCTCTTCGGCGACGCCTACGAGTACCTGATGCAGATGTATGCCTCCAGTGCGGGCAAGTCCGGTGGCGAGTACTACACGCCCCAGGAAGTATCGGAGCTCCTCGCCCGCATCACCGTGGTTGGCAAGACCCAGGTGAACAAGGTCTACGACCCCGCTGTCGGATCCGGATCGCTGCTGCTGAAGTTCGCGAAAGTCCTCGGCAAAGAGAACGTGCGTCAGGGCTTCTACGGTCAGGAGATCAACCTGACCACCTACAACCTCGCCAGGATCAACATGTTCCTGCACGACGTGAACTACGAGAAGTTCAACCTCGCGCACGGAGACACCCTCATCGACCCCGCGCACTGGGACGACGAACCGTTCGAGGCGATCGTCTCCAATCCGCCGTACTCGATCAAGTGGGACGGCGACGCCAACCCGCTGCTGATCAACGACCCACGCTTCGCACCAGCGGGAGTGCTCGCACCGAAGTCGAAGGCCGACCTCGCGTTCACGATGCACATCCTGTCGTGGCTCGCCGTCAACGGGACCGCAGCCATCGTCGAGTTCCCCGGCGTGCTCTACCGAGGTGGCGCGGAGCGGAAGATCCGCAAGTACCTGATCGACAACAACTACGTTGACGCGGTTATCCAGCTCCCACCGGACCTGTTCTTCGGCACCACGATCGCAACCTGCATCATCGTGCTCAAGAAATCCAAGACCGACAACTCGGTGCTCTTCATCGACGCATCCGCCGAGTTCAAACGCGTTGGTAACAAGAACAAGCTCACCGAGATCAACCAGCAGCACATCCTCGACACCTTTATCACGCGGGAGAACGTCGATCATGTCGCGGCGCTGGTGTTGAACGAAGACATCGCGACTAACGACTACAACATCGCCGTGTCCTCCTACGTCGAGCAAGAAGACACCCGCGAGACAGTCGACATCACTGAGCTGAACGCTGAGATCGCCCGCATCGTCGCCCGACAGCAAGAACTCCGCGGCTCCATCGACGAGATCGTCGCCGGCCTGGAGGGCACCCGCTGATGAGTGAGATGCCGAACTGGGAAGGATTCATGATCCCCACCCTTCGTGTGCTTAGCGATGGGGTAACCCGCCACTGGCGTGAGTTCCAGCCGCTCGTCGCAGACGAGGTGGGATTGACAGATGAGCAGAAGGCTGAGCGACTCTCTTCTGGCGGCGTGAAATACGAGAATCGCATTGGTTGGGGCGTTTCCTTCCTCACGAACGTCGGAGCACTCACCCGACCGTCTCGTGGCCACTACCAAATCACCGACGCAGGCCGCACACTCATCGACCTGTTCCCGAACGGCGCGCGAGAGAAAGACATCAAGCAACTCGGTGAAGACCCCGCGTCACCGATCCGCATCTACCAGTCCACGGTGACACGCGACAAACCGGTTCAGACTACCGAGATTGAGACCGCTGATGCCGCGGCGTTGACACCGATCGAGCAGGTGCAGAACGGTATCGAGCGCATCAACCAAGAGATCGCCGCTGATCTCTTGGACCGCCTCCAAGGCAAGGAGCCTGGATTCTTCGAACAGGCCGTTGTCGATCTGCTACTTGCAATGGGCTACGGCGGAACGACCGGAACGGGCAACGTCACGCAGCTCAGCAACGACGGCGGTATCGATGGCGTGATCGACCAAGACATCCTTGGTCTCAACCGCGTCTATATCCAGGCAAAGCGGTACTCCGTTGGAAACACCGTAGGACGTCCCGACCTACAGGCATTCGTAGGCGCACTGAGCGGCAAAGCCGACAGCGGTGTGTTTATTACGACGAGCACGTTCTCGAACGGTGCACGCGAGTATGCCGACAACGTCCCGACCCGCATCATCCTGATCGACGGCAAACGCCTCACCAGCCTGATGATCCGCTATGGCGTCGGAGTACAGGTGCGGGAGACATATAAAGTCGTTGAGATCGACGAGGATTTCTTCGCATGAGCCGCATAGATGACCTGATCGATGAACTTGCGCCAAAGGGCGTTGAGTTCAAGATGCTCGGCGAAGTCGGCGAATTCATCCGAGGTAACGGTCTACAGAAGGCTGATCTTCGGGAAGAAGGTGTCCCGGCGGTCCACTACGGTCAGATCCATACTTACTACGGTGTGTGGACGACTGAAACGAAGTCGTTCACTGACAGGGAGATCGCCGCGAAGCTACGTCACGCCCGACCAGGTGACCTGCTTATCGCAACGACGAGTGAGGACGACGCCGCTGTAGCAAAGGCCACGGCGTGGCTCGGCGACACCGATGTTGCGTTGAGCGGTGATGCATACATCTACCGGCACGAGTTGAATCCTAAGTACGTGTCGTACTTCTTCCAGTCAACTTCTTTCCAGGATCAGAAGCGCCGGTTCATATCGGGGACAAAGGTTCGCCGGGTGTCGGGCGATGCACTGGCAAAGATTCAAATTCCTGTGCCGCCTCTCGAGGTGCAGGGGGAGATCGTGCGAGTATTGGATCAGTTCACTCAGCTGGAAGCGGAGCTGGAAGCGGAGCTGGAAGCGGAGCTGGAAGCCCGACGACGCCAGTATGAGCATTATCGCCAACTTGCGATGTCGTTTGACGACTCGATCCCACGCGTAGCGCTTGGTGATATTGCTGAGGTCCGCAGCGGCTGGGGATTCGCTAATGCGGACCAAGGACGAGAAGAGGGTGAGTACCCCTTCTACAAGGTTGGTGACATGAATTTGCCTGGGAACGAGACGGTAATGAGCATTGCCAACAATTACGTATCCGCCGAAGTGGCGAAGAATTTGGGAGTGCGCCCTGCTCCTGCGGGGACTGTCATCTTTCCTAAGATTGGCGCGGCTGTCGCGACGAACAAAAAGCGCGTGCTTTCCGTTCCATCTGCCTACGACAACAACGTGATGGGCCTTGTGCCTACCGAGCGGGTGACCTCGAGGTTTCTCTACCACTGGATGCAGACGTTCGATCTGAGCCGCCTGGCGAACGACTCGGGTGCAGTGCCATCAATCCGTAAGACTGAGGCAGAGAAAGTCCTCATTCCACTTCCCGACCTCGACACGCAGCGCAAAGTGGCCGGTCTTCTCGACAAGTTCGATGCGCTCGTCAACGACCTCAGCGTCGGACTTCCTGCTGAGCTTGCTGCGCGGCGTAAGCAGTATGAGTACTACCGCGACAAGCTGCTGACGTTCACGGAGGCCGCCTAAATGACGAGCCATCATGTGACAGTCGCGACCTTGGCCGACGAGGTATTACAGGGCCTTGGCGATTCACGTAGCGCCCTGATCTACGCTCCGAACACGATCGGCAAAACACGGCTGGCCCAGCACCTTAAGGAGCGTGATCCGGAGAGGGTGGTTCTTTACAACTCGTTTGTTGAGGACGTGTTCACCTGGGATAACGAGCGAGTTGTACTCAAGATGAACCCGACGTCAGAGCTACGAGAAACTATCGTGACTCAAGGTCTTGATAGTGCGATCATCGACAACTTTCAAGCTTTTACGAACGGCAGAATTGAGCCTAAGCTCGACTTCGAAAGAGGTGAGATTAGTTTTGGTATACACAAGGGTGATGACAATTCGGCGGACGGCATCAAGGTATCTCGAGCCGAGGAGAGCATATTTGTCTGGAGCGTCTATTACTCCGTCTTGAGCGAAGCGATCGAGACGCTTCGTGACAGTCCAGAACTGCGTTCTACGGCCGACTACGACCAGCTAACGCTTGCGGTCATAGACGACCCCGTGTCATCCATGGACGATGTGCGAATCGTGTCAGTAGCGCTCGCGCTGTCGGAGCTCATTAAGCGAGCGTCTGAGATCGACTTGAAATTTGTCATTACCACTCACCACGCTCTTTTCTTTAACGTTCTTTTCAATGCGCTCCGCCGGAAGAAGAACCAAGCGTACGTTCTTCAGCATGATCCAGGTGCGGGATGGTCACTGAGAAAGCAATCGCATGACTCTCCCTTCAGCTACCACCTGGGAATTATCGAAGATATTCAGAGGGCGATCTCCGCGAATACGGTCGGGCGAGCCCATTTCAATCAGTTCCGAGCGTTGCTCGAGAAGACGGCAAACTTCCTCGGCTACACAGGCGGTTGGGGGTCTCTGCTGCGCGGACCCGATGCGCCCCTGCTGACGAAGGTACTTAATCTCTACAGCCATGACCGATTCGGTGATATCGATACTTCTGACGTAGCCGCAGAGTACAAGGAGGCTTTTACGAACGAGTTTCAGGAGTTTCTGAAGACGTACAGATGGGCGGCAGCGGCATGAGTGATTTGAGTCCTCGTAAGTATGATCCGATCGCTGTTTCGTCGGAGAGCACGGTTGTTGCCGAGTACATCCCTGACGCGGCGGGTGCTGGTTCGTATCAGTCGGAGGCTGAGCTTGAGCGTGAATTGATTCGGCTGCTTGAGTCGCAGGCGTACGAGTATCTGCCGATCACATCGGAAGCGCAGCTCGTCGCGAACCTGCGTACTCAGCTTGAAGCGCTGAATTTGGTGACGTTCTCTGACACCGAGTGGGAGCAGTTTTTCTCGGAGCGGATCGCGGGCGCAAACGATGGCATCGTCGAGAAGACGGTGCGGATTCAGGAGGATCATGTTCAGCTGCTGAAGCGTGATGACGGTTCGGTGAAGAACATTCTGCTGATCGATAAGCAGAATATTCACAACAATCGGTTGCAGGTGATCAACCAGTACGAGATCGGCCAGGGCGAAGGTGGCTCCGCCCGCTCGAACCGGTACGACGTGACCGTGCTCGTGAACGGGCTGCCGATGGTACACATCGAGCTCAAGCGTCGCGGCGTGGACATCCGAGAGGCGTTCAATCAGATCGACCGCTACCAGCGCGACAGCTTCTGGGCAGGCTCCGGGCTCTTCGAGTACGTGCAGCTGTTCGTGATTTCGAACGGCACGCTCACGAAGTACTACTCCAACACCACCCGTCGTCAGCACCTAAGTGAGGCGGCTGGGTCCAAGCGGGTGCGCAAGACCTCGAACAGTTTCGAGTTCACCTCGTGGTGGGCGGATGCACAGAACAAGCCGATCCAGGATCTGTCTGCGTTCGCGAAGACGTTCTTCGCCAAGCACGCGTTGCTGAACATCCTGACGAAATACTGCGTGCTGACGGCTGACCGGCTGTTACTGGTGATGCGGCCGTACCAGATCGTGGCGACCGAGCGGATTCTGCAGAAGATCGACATCTCCACCAACTACAGGACCCTCGGCACTGTCGCCGCGGGCGGGTACGTGTGGCACACCACCGGATCCGGTAAGACCCTGACATCGTTCAAGGCTGCGCAGCTCGCGTCGAAGCTCCCGAGCGTCGACAAAGTGCTGTTCGTCGTTGACCGCAAAGACCTCGACTATCAGACGATGCGTGAGTATGACCGGTTCGAGAAGGGTGCGGCGAACTCCAACACCTCGACCTCGGTGTTGAAGAAGCAGCTCGAAGATCCGGGTGCGCGGATCATCATCACCACGATCCAGAAGCTCTCGACGTTCATCGCCGCGAACAAGGGGCATTCCATCTACGACGGGCACGTCGTGATCATCTTCGACGAGTGCCACCGGTCGCAGTTCGGCGACATGCACACTGCGATCACGAAGGCGTTCAAGCGCTACAACCTGTTCGGGTTCACCGGCACCCCGATCTTCGCGGCAAACTCTGGCAGTGGCGGGAACCCGCAGCTGAAGACCACGGAGCAGGCGTTCGGGGAGAAGCTGCACACCTACACGATCGTTGATGCGATCACCGACAAGAACGTGCTTCCCTTCCGGATCGACTACGTCAACACCATCAAGGTCGGTAACCCCGACGACACTCAGGTCTCGGCGATCGATAAGGAGAGCGTGCTGCTTGACCCGCGCCGTATCTCCGACATCGTGAAGTACACGCTCGAGCACTTCGACCAGAAGACCAAACGTGCTGAGCATTACACGCTCGGGGAGCGCCGCGTGCGTGGCTTCAACGCGCTGTTCGCGACCGCGTCCATCGAGGCTGCCCGAACCTACTACAACCACTTCCATCTGCAACAGGAAGGCCTGCCCTCCGACAAGCGACTGAAGGTCGGTCTTATCTACTCGTATGGTGCGAACGACGCCGTCGAGGATGGTGCGCTCGATGAAGAAGGCTCTGACACCGGTGCGCTGAGCATGGATGCGCGGTCGTTCCTTGAGGATGCGATACAGGACTACAACGACATGTTCGGAACGTCGTTTGACACCTCCGCCGACCGGTTCCAGAACTACTACAAGGACCTCTCGCTGAGGCTCAAGACCCGCGAGATCGACCTCGTCATCGTTGTGAACTTGTTCCTCACCGGCTTCGACGCCACCACTCTGAACACCCTGTTCGTCGACAAGAACCTGCGGGCGCACGGGCTGATCCAGGCGTACTCACGCACGAACCGGATCCTGAACTCCGTCAAGACCTACGGCAACATCGTCAGCTTCCGCGACCTCGAAGACGAAACCAACGACGCGATCGCGCTGTTCGGCAACAAGGACGCCCGCGGTGTCGTGCTCCTCAAGCCGTATGGCGAGTACTACAACGACTATGCCGAGAAAATCACCGAACTGCTGAACGCCTTCCCGCTCGGCCAGCCGATCATCGGTGAGGCCGCGCAGAAGGAGTTCATCGGGCTGTTCGGCGCGATCCTGCGCCTGCAGAACATCCTGACCTCGTTCGACGAGTTCACTGGCAACGCGATCCTTACCGACCGGCAGGGACAGGACTACCGCAGCGTCTACCTCGACCTGTATGCGGAGCTCCGCAAAGATAAGGACTCCAATAAGGAACAGATCAACGACGACGTGGTCTTCGAGATCGAGCTGATCAAGCAGGTGGAGATCAACGTCGACTACATCCTTATGCTCGTGCAGAAGTATCGGGATGAACGTGGTGACGGTGACGATAAAGAGATCCGCGCTGAGATCTCGCGCGCCGTGGACGCTAGCCCGACCCTGCGCAACAAGAAGGATCTCATCGAGGACTTCGTTGACTCGCTATCCGTGAATGGCGAGATCGACCAGGAGTGGCGCGCGTTCATCGCCGCCAAGCGCGCGGCCGAACTCGAGACGATCATCACCGACGAGAACCTCCGCCCTGAAGAGACTCGCGTCTTCGTCGAGACTGCGTTCCGTGACGGACAGATCCGCACCAGCGGCACCGCAATCACCAAGGTGCTGCCACCGGTCTCGCGTTTCTCTGCCGACGGCGGTCACGGCGAGAAGAAACAGCGCGTCATCCAGAAGCTCGGAGCGTTCTTCGAGCGGTTCTTTGGGCTGAGTTCTGGAGGTGACGAGTAGCCATGAGCCGAATGCAAAGGCGGCTGAGGGTCGCGGTGCAGGTCTTGCGGCTTATCGTGCTCGTTCTGGCTGCCGTCGCACTCGTGCTCGTTCTGGTCAATGCCCTGCCCTGGTCGCTGACCTGGGACCTCTGGACCGTCCTCACCGCCGTTGGCACCGTTGGCGCGACATTGGTGGCCTTGGTCTTGGCTTTACGTGCCTGGACTCAGGAGAAGGACGCAACTGCTCGTTTCGTTTCTGCCTGGGTTACTGACGAATATCAGCCTCGCAGTGACGGATCGTCATATAAACGGGTTGTACACCTACATGTCGCCAATGAGTCGAACGAGCCAGTCTTCAATGCAATGGTCAATGTCCATATTGGACGGGATTCGACACCGCTTGGCCCGCTAGCAGCTCCGGCACCAATCAGCGTGATTCCTCAGCGACGGGAGCTGATCTTCGACATCTCGGTTCCGTTACTTGCTCATGCTGACAGCTGGTATCCGAAAGCGGAACTCACCTTCACCGACCCGACGGGACGACACTGGCTGCGAGGGGTCAACGGCGAGCTTCAAGACGTCAGTCGACAAGGCCTTCGTTGGTCGAAGAAGTCGGGGCCGGGCGATGAGCGACAGCTCGGGAATCAGGAGAGCTTGTTCAATCCAATGCTCATTGCGCTGACATTCCTTAGCGGTCTACGTGATGACAAGGCCGAGATCGATGATCTGCGCGTGCTTCTCGCGCCCGAGGCTTCCGGTTGGGACAAGGCTGATTGGGATGCGCTGCGGTCCGAACTCGCGGACTTCCAGCCAACGTCGATGGTGGACTACCCCGCTCCCCGGATCGCGCGTGTCAAGCTGTCGGGGGACAAGACGCTTGAAGGGAAGAGCGTTGAGGGTAACGGGAGGCCACTCGAGCTTGATGTCTACATGTTCATGACATTGACGCTCGATCCACAACAGGGCTGGCGCGTTTTCGGAGTGGGTGCAAACGTCCCACCTGATGCCATCTACTTCGGCGGGTCGCTTTCGGAAGAAGTCTCGCCATATCGTGACAGCGCAGGTGACGAGGAGCGAGGCAAATAGATGGCGCTGCGACTCCTTTCACTCGACTTTGACCCCGTATACGGGGAGAGCGCGACCCGCGCTACCTTCGCCGGCGACGTGAGTGTCTTCGACTACGACGTCGTTATCTGGGATCCAGAACGGACCTTCTCGGAAGTCATGCAGTATTCGGAGAGCTATAAGGGATTGCCTTCGCTGAGCGATACGCGATCTCCCGAGCTGCGCGCAGCCGTCGAGCGACGCCACAGTGAATTCGTCGGATTCTTGAAAGCAGGACGTTCGCTCGTGGTGGTGTTGCGTCCACCGCAGGCTTGCTACGTGGCGACCGGCCAGGTCCAATATTCGGGCACCGGCCGCAACGCTCGCCAAACCCGAATCGTGACCGGGCTTGACCTACTGGACGCCTTGCCGGTTGATCTGGGAGCGACTTCGATCGGCAGCGGCGACCGTATAGAAGTTCTTGGCGATGGCCCACTCCCAGCCTTTCTTAGGAAGTATCAGGCCGATCTGACCTATGCGGCGACAGTGGTCGCTCCAACAGCCACGGTCCTCGCTCGCGTCCAAGGTACGGACCGAGCTGTCTCCCTGCACGCGACCGTCGATGGAGGCGGTCTGCTGTTCGCAATCCCCGACACGGTCTACGACCTTGAGGTGCCAGAAGACCTCGAGGGCGATGACGAAGCTGAACTTGAATGGCCAGAGAGGGCTGCGGAATTCCAAGCCGACCTGATTGCATCCATTGAGGCTTTGACGGGTCAGAGCGAGATCAGCCGTCCGGCCTGGGCCAATACCTACACGACCAGCGCGGAGCAGGCAGCTCGAGAGAAGGTCGCCACGCAACAGGCGTCAGTCGAGCGAGCCCGGAAAGCTCTCACGAAGTCGCAAGAAGAACTTTCGAGAGTAGAGGCTCTAAATCAGCTCTACCTTGGCACTGGGCGGACCCTCGAGCTTCAGGTTCGGGATGTGATGGCGATCCTCGGCGGCACGGTAAGCGAGCCCGAGCCGGGACGAGCCGACTGGCACGTGGACTTCGGCGGCACGACTGCGGTACTCGAGGTAAAGGGCGTAACCAAGAGCGCAAGCGAGAAGAACGCAGCTCAGCTAGGGAAGTGGGTAGCGGGCGCGTTCGAGGCCAGTGGTGTGAGCCCGAAGGGCATCCTTGTGGTGAACACTTGGCGAGACCGTCCTCTTGCCGAGCGGATCGATGTCGACTTTCCGGCCCAGATGAATCCATACAGCACAGCCCGTGGTCATTGCCTACTTACCGGCCTCGACCTGTTCGTGATCGCGAGCGACATACAACGTGACTCGAAGCAAGCTGAGCACTGGCGTCGCAAGATCTTGATGACAGCTGGACGACTTGATGGCGTTCCAGACTGGCGAGATTTCATTCGGGAGGAGAGCACGTCTGAATCGGGCAATGGGGGCAAGAAATGAGCCAGCGCGATTCGCGCAGTCCGACCTACCGCATCCTGACGATCGACGGGGGCGGAATCAAAGGCGTCTTCGCAGCTTCCCTGCTTGCTGAGTTCGAGAAGACGCTCGGCAAGCCGATTGCTGAGCACTTCGACCTGATCGCTGGTACCTCGACCGGTGGCATCATCGCTATTGGCTTGGGGCTGGGGCTTTCAGCTCAGGAGATCCTCGACTTCTACGGGAAGAACGGTCCGGCAATCTTTGCCGGGCGTCGCGGCCGCACGTTGCGGCCGTTGTTCGCAGCAAAGTACAACTCCAAGCCCCTGCACGATGCTCTAATCGAGGCGTTCGGCGACAAGCTTCTCGGCGACAGTGAGACCCGGCTGCTGATCCCGTCACTCAATCTGGAGACCGGCGAGGTTCACGTCTTTAAGACTGCTCACCACACCCGCTTCGTGCGGGACTGCAAAGAGAAGGCGGTCGACGTCGCACTCGCCACAGCAGCGGCTCCAACCTATTTCCCTACTCACCATCTGGGGACCGGCGAGCCGCTCGTGGACGGCGGGATGTGGGCGAACAACCCGATGGGAGCCGCAGCAGTCGAGGCGCTTGGCGTTCTCGAGTGGCCGCGTGGAGAAATAAAGCTCTTGGGCATCGGGTGTACGGAGTCTCCGCTGGACACCGCGAACCGACGATCTCGCGGCCTTGTCAACTACTGGGCTAAGCGGCTCGTGGGCATCTTTATGGCCGGCCAGTCTTCCTCCTCCCTGGGGATAGCTCAACTGCTACTCGGTCACAACAACGTGCACCGTATCTCTCCGCATGTCGGTGGTGGGCGCTACAAGTTGGATGGAGCCAACGCGATCAGTTCACTTAAGGGACTTGGGGCATCGGAGGCTCGGAAGGAGTACCCGAAAGTGCAGTCGATGTTCTTCACTGATCAGCGTCAGCCCTTCGTGCCGTTGAAGGAGGTCGAAGGATGAAGCTGATCAAGCACTTCGATGCCTTCCTCAAGAATAAGGTCAATTTGAGTGACGGGCGCATCGAGACGCTCGACAAGCGGGTCGACGCAGTGAGTAGTTTTCTCTCGCGTGGCGACGACGTCATCTCGAACAACTACATCGACCTGATTCCGCAGGGTTCCTACGCCCATCGCACGATCATCAATCCGGTCGACGCGAACGACGAGTTCGACGCTGATGTGTTGCTGGATATGAACGAAGTCAATGGCTGGGATGCAGAGGACTACGTCGAGCAGCTCTACCAGGTATTCCGTTCGAACGGCACTTACAAGGACAAGGTCAGCCGCCGAAGCCGATGTGTCACGGTGAACTATGCGGGTGAGTTCCACATGGACGTGGTACCGTTCTTGGCTCGGCACGGCGAGCGGTTCATCACGAACCGCAGCACCAACCAGTTCGAGCGTACGAACCCTGAGGGGTTCAATGAGTGGCTCGATGGCCAGAACCGCATCACGGGCGGCCGACTGGTAAAGGTCATCCGCTTGCTCAAGTACATCCGGGACTTTAAGAACAACTTCTCGGTGAAGTCCGTGATCCTGACGATCTTAGTTGGCGAGCAGGTGAACGATGCGGCGCTCTGGGCAGATCCGGATCGCTATAAGGATGTGCCGACGGCGCTCGTTAACCTCCTGACGGACCTCAACGACTATCTGCAAGCGAATCCGTCGATGCCGAGCATCGATGACCCGAGTTGTCCGACAGAGAACTTCAATCATCGTTGGGATCAAGATCAGTACGCCAACTTTCGTAACTGGATTGCGACGTACACCAGCTGGGCGAAGGATGCCTACGATGAGACAGACGTAGACGAGAGTTACACGAAGTGGCGGAAGCTTTTCGGCGACAAGTTCGGCACCTACGACACGAACAGCTCTAAAGCATCGGAGGCCCACCGTTCGATTGCGGGTGTCCGCGATACAGAGGAGTTCATCGAGCACAAGTTCGCAGGCGTTGCAATCAACCCGACCTATTCCATCAAGCTGCAGGCAAAGACCGTTAGTCGAAACGGGTGGCGCAACTTCGTGCTCGCGACCCGCGGCAATAAGGTCAGCCCTGGACGAAGCATCAAATTCAGTATCAAATCGTCGAACCTTCCTGGCTCGTACGAGCTGTGGTGGAAGGTTCGAAACGTCGGAGCAGAAGCGATCGCCAAGAACATGATCCGAGGGCAAATTGAGCGAGACGATGGAACCCGCTCACGAACGGAACCCGCAAGTTTCAGAGGAAGCCACTACGTCGAGATCTACGTAGTCCAGAATGGTGTCGTCGTTGCCAAAGATCACCACCCAGTTGTCATCCAGTGACAAGGGTCGACTGCCCAAGTTCCTTACCGCGTACGTGTCGGCACGCTTCTCTTACGGAGTTGGGCCAAGACCGTGCTCGCGTGCACATCAAAGCGCTCACCTACTTTGGCCACCAGAAGACCGTGCTCGCGTGCACATCAAAGCGCTCACCTACTTTGGCCAGCGAGAGACCAGACTGATAAAGCCGCACCATTTCGACGACCTGCTCCTCGGTCGGAGAGGCACGACGCAGAGAGCCGATATACCTCGGCGCTTCAAGATGGCGCTGACCGTGACTCGGTGACAGTTGAACTCCCGCGCCAAGTCGTAGAGGGTCTTACCTGACACGTACGCTTCGACAATCTGATCCGCTCGATCGTCCGACCTGAGTTCCACAACTGAGGCCTGATTTAGTGCCCCGTTCTGCGAGGGATCTTGGCGAGGATGGCTTCGGCTTCGGCGGTGAGGCGTGGTTGGGCCTGGATGGGCTGGCCGGCGATGGTGATCGTGACGGTCCGGAGGGGTCGAAGTGTCTGCACGAGGCGCTTGATGCTGACCCCTGTCTGGTCTTGGAGGTGCCGGGCGACCGCGAGGGCGGCGAACACGATGGTGAGGTGGGCCTCGATCGGTTCGCGTTTGCGGTGGAAGATCGGTCTGGCTTGGAGGTCTCCCTTGGCCATCCGGAAGGACTCTTCGACGTGCCACAGGTCCCGGTAGGCGGCCACCACTGCTGCGCCGTCCATGACGTCGGTGCTGATGTTGGTGACGTAGCCCTTGAACCCGGCGCAGAACCTGGCCCGTTCGACCTGAGTTCCACAACTGAGGCCTGATTTAGTGCCCCGTTCTGCGAGGGATCTTGGCGAGGATGGCTTCGGCTTCGGCGGTGAGGCGTGGTTGGGCCTGGATGGGCTGGCCGGCGATGGTGATCGTGACGGTCCGGAGGGGTCGAAGTGTCTGCACGAGGCGCTTGATGCTGACCCCTGTCTGGTCTTGGAGGTGCCGGGCGACCGCGAGGGCGGCGAACACGATGGTGAGGTGGGCCTCGATCGGTTCGCGTTTGCGGTGGAAGATCGGTCTGGCTTGGAGGTCTCCCTTGGCCATCCGGAAGGACTCTTCGACGTGCCACAGGTCCCGGTAGGCGGCCACCACTGCTGCGCCGTCCATGACGTCGGTGCTGATGTTGGTGACGTAGCCCTTGAA
>NZ_CAXWGV010000018.1:0-27356 GCF_964266725.1 Tessaracoccus sp. O5.2
TCCGCACGAACGGACTCACCCCAGCACTCTACCCAGCACCCCCGATTAGTGCCCCAAAACGGACCCCCAAACCCACCCTGACAAGCAACTCAATCCCGGCGATCGGGAGCGGTTGTGGAACTCAGGTCCGATATGCGTGGCTGCGCCTTTCGGTTTAGCTTGGGTGCCTGTGGCGCACAGCTCCCAGTCTGCGCATCGCGGCGGACATGGCGACAGATGAGCCTTTCGCAGTTCGTTTGCATGCGAGGAGAACAGTCCCACCACAACCGGGTTTCACGCCCCGCCCACCTTCAGCAGGTCATCGACCCGCCCCTCCCCCTCCCGCGATTTCCAGCTGAGCCGCGCGCTGCCTTCGGCCAGATTGATCGCCGCCTCCACCGCGCAGGTCGGGTCCGCGACACCCCTCCGTCGCATGGTCAGGGTCGTGCCGTCCAACTCGACCTCCAACGCGCCGTCGAAGGCGGGCAGCGTCGACCGCAGCCGGCAGAGCGCCATCAGTGCCCGCACCACGGGTCGCGCCAGCGCCTCGTCGATCTCGTCGACCGTGTAGTGGTGCCGGTTGATGTCGCGGCCCACGCTGGTGCGCCGCAAGAGCTCCAGGTCGTTGCCCCCGGCCAGCGCGCCCACGTAGTAGACCTGCGGTACCCCCGGTGTGAGGAACTGGATGAGTCGCGCCGCCAGGTACCTGCGGTCGTCGCCGACGGCGTCGTAGAACGTCGAGTTCACTTGATAGAGGTCCAGGTTGGAGGCCGCCGCACCCGTCGCCTGGCGCGACGCGCCGCCGGTGCGCTCGTGGATGCCCTCCACCAGGGCGTCGATCTGGTCCGGGGTCAGCAGCCCGGGCCGCGGCGGGTCGCCCGGTTCGACCGTCTGGTCGGCGCCGACGTCGATGACACCGATGCCGTCGTGCGTGTCGAGCACCGTGACGCAGTTGGTGGGGCGGATCCGTAGCCACTCCATCAGGGGGGCTCCGTCGCCGGTGTAGAGGGCGTGCAGCACGAGCGGCGGGAGGGCGAAGTCGTAGACGAGATCCACCTTCTCGGCGATCTCGATCTGCCGCTGGTAGTAGGAGTGCACCTCCACCAGCACCTCTGCGCCGCGTGCGCGGGCCTGGTCGGCGAAGCCCGCGATGAACCGGTACGTCTCTGGCGTCATGAACGAGGTGGTTCCCGGGGTCTTGACCGCGTAGCCGACGGCGTCGAGGCGGACCAGCCTCACGCCGCCGCCGGTCACGGCGTCCAGGACGGACTCGAGGTACTCGCGGCCCTTGTGTGTGGAGATGTCGATGTCGATCTGCTGAGGCGTGAACGTCGTCCACACGTAGCGCAGGCGGTCGCCCAGCCGGATCGCTGTGAATGGCAGGCCCGGCCGCGGCCGGTAGATCCTGGCCAGGTCCTCCTCGCGTGCGCCGTCGGGGAACACGGAGCCCATGGTCAGGAACAGCTCGGCCCACGGCGAGGCGTCCCCGCGCTCCCGGACGTCGAGGAACTGGGGCGAGTCGGAGGAGACGTGGTTGACGATGAGGTCCGCCATCACCTCGTGGGTCGTGGCCAGGTCCGCGACATCGCCCCAGGTCCCGAGCCGGGGGTCGACGGCGGTGTGGTCGATGGGATCGAAGCCCGCGTCCGCCCCGTCGAACGGGACGTAGAACGGAAGGATGTGCACGCCGCCGAAGGCGCCCGCGAACCGGGTGCGCAACACCTCCGTCAGGCCCCGGATCGAGCCGCCCAAGCGGTCGGCGTAGGCGATGAGCTGTACCTGGTTGCGCATGGTTCCTCCCGATGCACCCGATCCACTCAGACTACGCCGGCGCCTCAGCCCACGCAGGCCTGCGTGTCGACCTCGGCGGTGGCCGTGGCGGCCCCGTCGACGAGCGCGTCCGTCTGTGCGGTGGTGAGGGCGTAGGTGGTGTCGGGGTCGACCAGTGACACCGCGAACACCGTTCCGGCCACCTCGCCCGCCTCGGTGAGCAGTGGGCCGCCGGAGTTGCCCGGCTCCGCGACGGCGCGCAGCGCGTACACCTCCCGCAGCACCCCGGTGGAGCCGTAGATGTCGTCGCCGTTGGCGTCGAGTGTCCCGCGCACGCGCCCAGACGTGACGGTGTAGGGGCCGCCGCCCGGGTAGCCCGCGACCGCCACGGCGGCGCCCGGCTCCAGCGCGCCGGCGCGGACCAAGGGCTGCGCGCCCAGACCGGGGACGTGGAGGACCGCGAGGTCCAGGTCCGGATCGAAGGCGACGACCGTGGCCGCCAGTTCCCGCCCGTCGACAGCGACGGTCACGTCGTCCGAGCCCGCGACCACGTGGGCGTTCGTCACGACGCGCTCGGGAGCGCTGACCCAGCCGCTGCCGGAGCTCGCGGCGAACGGCCCGCGGCACTCCGGCACGGGCGCGGTGATCCGCAGGACACCGTCGGCGGCCGCCTGGACGCCGGGCAGCTGGGCCGTGGCGCCGTCAGGTGCGGGCACGGGGAGATCCGGTTCGGGGAAGAGTCCGCTGAACACGCGGGGGAAGCCGGCGGCGTCGAGCACTGCCGTGAGACGAGCGGCCTGCCGGGTGGCCTCCGCCGGCAGCATCCTGCCGAGGGTGGCCAAGGTGGGGGACTGGTCGATGGCCTTGGCCCACGGGGCGGGGGCGATGGGCTTGACGGCGGCCGCCAGGACCCCGGTGACCAGCCCCGAGACCAGCACGGCACCGGCGGCGCCCAGGACTGCGTCGACGGGGTGCGGCCGCCGCGGCCCGCGCAGCGACCGTCCGATCGATCCGATGACGGCGTCGCCGAGGGAGGCGCCGAGGACCGCGGCGCCGATGAGAGCCAGCGTCTGAGCGATGAGCGACCAGTCGGCCCCGAACGCGGCCAGCAGCCTCGGACCGGCCCACAGCCCGCCGACGATGCCGACCACGGTGCCGACGAGCGAGAACGCCCCCGCCACCAGGCCGGTCCGCCAGCCGCGCAGCGCGTAACCGAGCAGGAGCACGACGATGACGACGTCGAGGATCCCAGGCATGTGGCCCTCCTTCCGGGCGTAGCTCAAGGGTGCCACCACCGCCAGGTGACCCCGGGTGGACAACGTTTCCCAGTGGGGGTTGACTGTCCCGGTGAGCCGCGTCCGCAACCCCATGATCGTCACCCTGCTGGGGTTGCGCGGCAACGGCCGCGCATCGGTCTACACCGAGCCCCTGTGGGGCCTGTCGATGCAGCTGGTCCTGCCCTACGCGTCGGTGTTCATGCTCGCGCTGGGGGTCCGCGACGCGGAGATCGGCCTGCTGGCGACCATCTCGATGCTGTCCCAGGTGGTGTTCGGGCTGCTGAGCGGCGTCATCACGGACAAGCTCGGCCGGCGGATGACGACGGCGCTGTTCGACATCGTCGCCTGGTCCATCCCATGCCTGATCTGGGCGTTCGCGCAGAACTTCTGGTGGTTCCTTGCCGCATCCATCATCAACGGCGCCTGGCAGGTCACGCAGAACTCCTGGGACTGCCTGCTCGTCGAAGACGTGGATCGCGCCGAGATCCCCAAGGTCTACTCGCTGGTGAAGGTCGCGGCCGAGTTCAGCGCGCTCTTCGCTCCCATCGCCGCCTTCCTGGTGTCCAGCCTCGGCCTCGAGCTGGCGGTGCGGATCCTGTACCTCAACGCGTTCTTCATCATGTCGGTCAAGATCTGGCTGCTCTACCGCTTCACCACCGAGACCGCGACGGGCCGCATCCGGATGGAGCAGACCCGCGGGGTGAGCATCTGGCGGTCGCTCGCCGAGTACCGCGGCGTGCTCGGCCTGATCATCCACTCGAGGGGCACGATCTTCTCCCTCGCCATCGCCGCCATCGTCGGGGCGGTGGCGCTCGTGAACGCCACCTTCTGGCAGGTCGTCATCAACCAGCGGCTCGGAGTGCCGGACGCGCTGCTGCCGTTCTTCCCGATGGTCCGCTCCCTGCTGTCGGTGCTGTTCTTCTTCACCCTCATCCCGATGCTCACCCACTCGCGGCACCTCAAGGCCCCCACCCTGATCGGGTTCGCGGTGTACCTGACCGGCCAACTCCTGCTCGTCGGCATCCCATCACCCGACGGCGCCGCAGAGGTCTCCACCTACGCGCTGCTGGGCGTGTGCCTGCTGTTGGACGCCTTCGGCGGCGGGATCCTGTTCATGCTGGCGGAATCGCTGGTGGCGCTGCACGTCGACCGGCATGAGCGCTCCCGTGTCATGGCCATCCAGCGCACCGTCGTCATGCTCATGACCGCGCCGTTCGGGTGGATCAGCGGCTGGCTGTCGGGGATGGACCGCAGCTGGCCGTTCATCCTGACGTCCGGACTGCTGGTGCTCGGCCTCGTGGTCGCCGGCTTCCTCTGGGTCACGACGCACGGCGAGCACGACGATGAGGATCCGCTCGGCATCGAGGACGCGGTCCCGGGCAGGGGCCTGCCGGGCGCGTAGCCTGGACGGATGACTGAGCCGAGGAAGCCCCGCCGCCCCGCCCTCCGCGAGCCCGCGGTGCTCGACGTCATGGGGGAGGGCATCGACCCCGTCGCCGATCTGCATGCGGCGCACGAGAGCGCCGCGGTCCTCCTGGGCGTCGGGCGCGAGCGGCGCGATCCCGAGGTCACCGACCGTCTGCTCGCCGTCGTCGACGAGGTGGGCATCACGACGCTGGCCGACCTGTGGGCGGCGCGGCCGGCTCGTTCGCTCCCCGGAGTGCTGTACCGCCTCTACGTGCTGCGGGAGTGGGTGCGTGCTGAGCCCGACCAGGCCGCGCGCCAGTACGCCGCCGGGACGCACTTCTCCGAGCCCAACCACGCCGTCGCGGGCGCGGACCCGACGGGCCCCGACGCCGTGCGGCGCGTCATCGACGACATCCTGCGCGGCGTGTTCGACGGCGACTTCGGCCTCGCGATGGAACGCGCCGCGGCGTTCGCCCGGGTGGTGTCGGCCGGCCGCGACAACCTCATCACGCCCGACGGGCACCTCTCCGGCAACCTCATGGTCCTGGCCGACGACCTCGCCGCCAGCGCCAAGCTGTGGCGGGCCGGCGCGCTCGAGTGACGGCGGTTTGCGTAGCGGGCTGTGGCGGGTATTCTCGGCGGGGTGCCGAGCCGCGGTAGCCCCGGGCTCCAACCTTCGCCGCTGAGAGCGGCCACGCGCCGAGAGGCGCTCCCGGCTCGGCACCCCACTCTTCCCCCCGGCGCGGACGCGCTGGGGGATCCCGCGGCGGGTTCGGTAATCTTGCCCCTTGGAGTGTCGGGAAGTCTGGTCGACGTCGTGTTCGGCGAACCCGCCGCACCGGCCGACCGGAAGGAGCCCGTGTGACCCCGACCCCCGAGACCATCAGCCCCCGCCAGCGCCTGCGCCGCTGGGTGACGCTCGAGACCACCAGCGGTGTCCTCCTGCTGATCGCCGCCGTGCTGGCCCTCATCTGGGCCAACTCGCCCTGGTACGAGTCCTACCTGGCGCTGTCGAAGACCGTCGTCGGCCCGGAATCGCTCCAGCTCGACCTGTCGCTGGCGAAGTGGGCCGCGGACGGCCTGCTGGCCGTGTTCTTCTTCATCGTCGGCGTCGAACTGAAGCAGGAGATCGTCGCCGGCAGCCTGCGCTCACCGCGCGAGGCCGGTGTCCCGGTGTTCGCCGCGGTCGGCGGCATGGCAGTGCCAGCGATCATCTACACGATCGTCATCCTGTGGGCGGGGGACCGGACCGCCTTGTCCGGCTGGGCCATCCCGACGGCCACCGACATCGCCTTCGCGATCGCCGTCCTGGCCATCTTCGGCCGGGGCCTGCCGCGCGCCCTGCGCACCTTCCTCCTGACGCTGGCCGTCGTCGACGACCTGCTCGCCATCATCGTGATCGCCGTGTTCTACACCGACGGGCTGCAGCCGCTGTGGCTGCTCGCCTCCCTGGCCGTGATCGCGGTGTTCGCCTTCGTTGTGCGGTCGCGGCGTCCCTCGCCGTGGCTGCTGCTGCCGCTGGCCGCGGTGGCCTGGGCGATCATGCACGCCTCCGGCGTTCACGCGACCATCGCGGGTGTCCTCCTCGGCTTCACCGTGCCCGCGCTGCTGGTGCACGGCGAGGACCACCCCCGCACGCACCACTACGAGCAGGCCGTGCGGCCGTTCTCGTCGGGCATCGCCCTGCCGCTGTTCGCGTTCTTCTCGGCGGGCGTGTCCCTCGTGGAGGGCGACGGCGCCGCCAGCCTGTTCGCGCAGCCGGTGGTCCTGGCGATCGTGCTCGGCCTCGTGGTCGGCAAGGTGATCGGCGTGTTGGGCGTCACGGCGCTGGTGACCCGCGTGACGCCGCTGCGGCTCCCGGACAGCATCGGCCTGCGTGACCTGCTGCCCATCGGGTTCCTCACCGGCATCGGCTTCACGGTGTCGCTGCTCATCGCCGAACTCTCGTTCCCGGATGAGGAGCACACGGCCGCCGCCAAGCTGGCGATCCTGCTCGCCTCGCTGATCGCGGCCGTGCTCGGTGCCAGCTTCCTGCGTTGGGACGCCCGCAAGCTCCGCAGCCGCGACATGAACGAGGACGGCGTGCCGGACACAAAGACCGAGATCATCCGCGACGCCCGCGACGTGTCCGACGACGTCGACCCCGTCCACTGAGGCCACGGGCCCGCGCGGTCAGGGGGCCGGCGCGGGCACCAGGTCCTGGAACTGACGCAGGTGGTAGGCCAGGGATGCGACGCCGCCGGTCTGCGCCGCCGTCACCGTGCCGAGGATGATCGTGTGGTCGCCGCCCGGCTCGAACGTCAGTTGGTCGCACCGGACCCAGGCCGCCACCCCTTCGATGCGGGGCAGGCCGTGGTCGTCGTGCCACGCGAGGCCGGCGAACCGGTCGGTGAGGTCGCGGCGGGCGAAGCGCAGCGCGATGTCCGACTGGCCGGCGGCCAGGATGTTCACGCCGATGCGGCCCGCGGTGCGCACGCGGTCGATCATCCCGCCGCGGTTGTCGAGCGCCAGGACCACCATCGGCGGCATGATCGACAGCGACGCGAACGCCGACACAGTGGTGCCGCTCGGCGTTCCGTCGACCGCGGTGGTGATGACGGTCACCGGCGCCGGCACCCTGGCCATGGCGTCACGGAAGGTGCTCTGCAGGTCGTCCACCACTCCAACCTAATGGTGGGCGCCAAGCGGGCGCCCACCATGTCCGGCGGGGGTCAGCGGACGGGGTCGTCGTCCTCGTCGACGTAGATGCCCGGCGCGTCGTAGATGAGCGAGGCACCGTCGGCCGCCTCGCGCATCTCGCGGGGGGCGATGAGCCGCGCTAGGTGGTACACGCCGATGGTGACGATCGTGCCCAGCGCGATGCCGCCGAGGCTGAAGCCGTCGCCGAAGGGCAGCTGCACGTCGCCGACGCCGATGATGATGCCGGCCGCCGCCGGGATGAGGTTGAGCGGGTTGCCGAAGTCGACGCGGTTCTCCTTCCAGATCTTCGCGCCGAGCAGGCCGATCATGCCGTACAGCACGACGGTGATCCCGCCGAGCACGGCGCCCGGCGTCGCGGAGATGACCGCACCGAACTTGGGCGAGAACCCGAACAGGATCGCCACGAGGGCGGCGACGACGTAGGCGGCGGTCGAGTACACGCGGGTGGCGGCCATGACGCCGATGTTCTCGGCGTACGTGGTGGTGGGCCCGGCGCCGACGAACGTGGCGAGCATCGAGCCGGCACCGTCGGCGGCGATGGCGCGACCCATGATCGGGTCGAGGTCCTCACCGGTCATCTCGGCGACGGCCTTGACGTGGCCGGTGTTCTCCGCGATGAGCGCGATGACGACGGGGAGCGCCACGATGATCGCGGCGAACGAGAACGACGGCAGGTGGAAGCCCACGACGTTGTCGGTGGCGCCGTAGCTCCAGGTGGCGAGGTCGGAGACGGGCGGCAGGCCGAACCAGTCGGCGGAGGCGACCGACGCCCAGTCGACGCGCAGCTGCTCCGTGACGGTGCCGTCCTCGGCGACCTTCTGCATCGGCCCGAAGGCGAGGTCGAAGACCCAGCTGAGGATGTAGCCGATGACCAGCGACAAGAAGATGGCGATGCGGCCCATGAAGCCGCGCAGACCGATGCTCAGCGCGATGACGATGAGCATCACGACGAAGGCCAGCCACGGGTCGACCGGCCAATACACGGACGCGACCACGGGCGCGAGGTTGAAGCCGATCAGCATGACGACGGCGCCCGTCACGACGGGCGGCAGGGCGCGGTGGATGACCTTGGCGCCGGCGAAGTGGATGATGAGGCCGACCATGAACAGCGTGAGCCCGACGACGAACAGGGCGCCCGTCAGATCGGCCGGGTCACCGCCCGCGCCGTAGATGGCGGTGGCGACGCCGACGAACGACGCCGACGAACCGAGGTAGCTGGGGACGCGGTGCTTGACGGCGACGAGGAACACCAGCGTCGCGATGCCGGACATCATGACGGCGAGCTGCGGGTTCAGCCCCATCAGGAGGGGGAACACGAACGTGGCGCCGAACATCGCGACCACGTGCTGCGCACCCAGCCCGATCGTGCGGCCCCAGGTGAGGCGCTCCGTCGGTTTGACGACGGCGTCGGGTTCGAGGATTCCGTTGTTGTGCAGCTTCCACATGGGGCGCATTCCTTTCGTCGGGCAGATGCTACTGCCTGGCGTGCTGCTGCCCGGCACCGGGACCGCCCCACGTTAGGGTGGACGCCATGGTGCACGACGTGGTTGTGCTGGGGGCGACCGTGGCAGGGCTGACGGTGGCACGCCGGCTCGCGGCCGAGGGATACGACGTCCTCGTCCTCGACCCGAACCTGGAGGGGCTCAGCGCGGGCATCGGGCACGGCGTCGCGGCCGTGGGGCACGCCTCGACGGCCGCGGCCATGGCGCACGCCTACGGCCTCGACAACGCGCTGGAGCACACGCGCCGCAACATCGCCGCGATCGGCGAGATCCGCGCGATCCACCCGGACCACACCGTGCTGCCGCTGCGTGACCGCTCGCTGCCGGGCGGCGACGAGCGGGAGACCCGCGAGATCGCCGAGCTGTTCCGCCGGGCGGGCGCCGACGTCGACCTGCTCCTGGCGCCCGACGGCGCGGCGCTGCGGTCGTCCGCGATCGTGGTCGACCCCCTCGAGTACTCGGCATCCCTGCGGGCCGCCGCCGTCGCGGCCGGCGTCGAGGTCCGGCACAGCGTCACGGTGACGCAGCTGGCCCGGCACGAGGGGGCGACCCGGGTGTCCTTCCGCACGAACCTGGCGTGGGAGCGCGAGTCGGGCTCGGTCGGCGGGGTGGCGGTCATCGACACGCTCGGCGTCTCCCCGTGGGGCCGGGCCGCCCGGGTCGCGCCGACGCAGTGGGTGCCGGTGGTCCGGTGCACGCCCAGCCGGCCGCTGACCGAGGTGTCGCTCACCGCCGTCGGACCCGCCTGGTTGCAGCGTCCGGTGGGGGAGCGGGCCCTCGCCCTGGGCCACAAGACGTCCGGAGAGCGGATCGGGGACGCGGTGGAGGACCTCGCCCGCTGGGCCGAGTCCGCGCTGGGCGCGACGGAGGTGGAGACCGCCCGGCTCGCCATCGATCCCAGTGACCACGGGCGCCCCGTCGTCGGCGCCTCCGCGATCCCCGGGGGCTTCTACGCCCGGGGCAACGGGCGCGGGGAACTTATGAACGGGACCGCCAGCGGGTACTACCTGGCGGGGCTGCTCACGGGCGCGGTCGGCTCGGGGAACGCGCTGCCGCCGCTCAGCCGCCTCCGCGCGTACGGCACGCGCCACCGGCGGCGCTGAGCGCGCTCAGATCCAGGCGTTGCCCAGCCACATCCGCATCAGCCAGGCCGACCGGCTGATGACCTCGCCGGTGAGGATGGGGTAGAAGAACGCGAAGTTCAGGATGATCAACGCCACCGCGATGCCCACCAGCATGGCCCGCAGCCGGCGGTGCGGGTGCCGAGCGGGGCCGAGCAGCTTCCCGAGCGCCATCGCCAGGAGCGTCGCGCTGAACGGGACGATCATGATCGCGTAGAAGAAGAACAACGGGCGCCCCGCGTAGCGGAACCACGGCAGATACGTCGCGGCGATCGCGAGCAGCGGCACGCCGAAGCGCCAGTCCCGCCCGACCAGCCACCACACCAGGGCGGCGCCGATGGCCAGAGCGGCGCCCCACCACAACAGAGGGGTGCCGATGCCGTTGACGATGCTGACGCACGTGGTGCCGACGGCGTCGCAGCCGTCCGTGCCGGCCTCGATGTCGTTGACGGCGTAGATCGCGATCGGGCGCGCCAGGAACAGCCACCCTGCGGGGTGCGCCTCGTACGAGTGCGTGGCGTCGACCATCATCCCGTCACCGGTGTGGAAGCGGTACATCTCGACGTGGTAGTGCCACAGCGCGCCCAACGCCTCACCGAAGCGCTGGACGACCGGGTCGTCCGGGTTGTCGCGTCCCCAGTCCCGGTAGTACCCGCCGTCGGTGGTGAACCACCGGAACCAGGACGCGAGGTACACCGGGACCGCGAGCACGACCAGGTAGACGAACGCCATGGGGGCGTCGATCAGCAGCGACCACCACCGGGAGCGGCCGGCGCCCGCCAGCCGCCGGGCGCCGAGGTCCCACGCCACCGCCACGAGACCGAAGACCGCGATGAGGAAGACGGAGTTCCACTTCACCGACACCGACAGCGCCAGCATCAACCCGCCCACCAGGCGCCAGGGCCGCCACAGCAGCAGCGGACCGAACGCGCCGTCGAGGTCCGGCAGCCCGCGGGCCCGCAGGTGGTCGGCGAGGCGGTGCCGGAACCAGTCCCGGTCGGCGACGAGGGCCGCGACCCCGGCCACGGCGAACGTCGCCTGGAAAATGTCAAGCAGCGCGATGCGGCTCATGATGAAGGCCAGGCCGTCGAACGTGAGCAGCAGCCCGGCGACGGCGCCCACGAGTGTCGAGCGCGACAGCCGGCGGGCCATCCTCGTGGTGAAGAACACCAGCAGCGTGCCGAAGATCAACGCCATGAACCGCCAGCCGAACGGGTTCATGCCGAACATCGCCTCACCGACCGCGATCAGGAGCTTCCCCACCGGCGGGTGCACGATGTACGCGGCCTGCTCCTTCATGCCGCTGAGGTCGCCGTCGAGGATCATGTCGTTGGCGTCGTCGACCCACTGCCGCTCGTAGCCCGACTGCAGGATCCCCCAGGCGTCCTTGGCGTAGTAGGTCTCGTCGAACATGAGCGCGTGCGGCTCGCCGAGGTTGTGGAACCGCAACACGAACGCCAGCGCCGTGATGACGAGGGTCACGACCCAGCCCGCGGTCCGGTCGCGGAGTCGCCCGTCGTCAAGGGCCTGTTGCGTCGTCAGCACACCAGGCATCATAGGCTGAGCGCATGCACCCCCTTCCGAACGGAGCGTTGATCCTGGCCGGCACCCCCATCGGGTCGTCCGAGGACGCCAGCGGCACGCTGCGGGAGGCGCTGCTCACGGCCGACGTCATCGCGGCCGAAGACACGCGCAGGTTCCAGCTGCTGACCAAGCGCCTGGGCATCGAGCCGACGGCCCGGGTGGTCAGTTACTTCGAGGGCAACGAGGCCTCCCGCACACCAGATCTGGTCGACGCCGTCGCCGCGGGGCAGCGCGTGGTCCTGGTCACCGACGCCGGCATGCCGTCGGTGAGCGACCCCGGCTACCGGCTCGTCGTCGCCTGCATCGAGGCCGGCCTCAGGGTGACGGCGGTCCCGGGCCCGTCCGCGGTCCTGACGGCGTTGGCGGTGTCGGGGCTGCCGGTGGACCGGTTCTGCTTCGAGGGGTTCCTGCCCCGGAAGGCCGGCGAGCGAGGCCGGCGCCTGACGGAGCTCGCCGGGGAACAACGCACCATGGTGTTTTTCGAGGCGCCCCACCGGCTGGCCGAGTTCCTGGCTGACGCGGCCCGGGCGCTCGGCGCCGGCCGGCGGGGCGCGGTGTGCCGGGAGCTCACCAAGCCGTTCGAGGAGGTGATCCGCGGCACGCTCGAGGACCTCGCCGCCTGGGCGGCGGGCGGGGTGCGCGGTGAGGTGACCGTGGTGATCGCCGGCGCGGAGGTCGTGGAGCACACGGCCGCCGACGCGCTGGAGCTGGTTCGGCAGGCACGCGCGGGAGGTGCGAAACTGTCGGCGGCGGTCGCCGACGTGGCCCGCCTCACCGGCACCGACCGCAAGCAGCTGTACGCCGCCGCGTTGGCCGACAAGGAGACCATCTAAGTGATCCTGGACACCCTGGGCCTGCCCCCGCTGCCGGAGACGCTGCCCCGGCCCGTCGTCGACAACCACACCCACCTGTGGTCGACGGAGGAGTACTCGGGGCTGTCGGTCGCGGACTCGCTGCGGCTGGCCGCCGAGGTGGGCGTCACGCGCGTGATCGAGGTCGGCTGCGACGTGCCGTCGTCGCGGTTCGCCGTCGACCTCGCCGCGCGCGAGCCGGCGGTGCGCGCCGCGGTGGCGCTGCACCCCAACGACGCGGCCCGCACCGCGGCCAGGGACGGCGAGGAGGGCCTGGCGGCCGTCCTCGCGGACCTCGAGCCCCTGGTGGCGGAGTCCGGCGTCGTCGCGGTGGGGGAGACCGGGTTGGACTACTACCGCACCCGCGACACGGCCGGCCAGGCGGCCCAGGAGGTCTCCTTCCGCCGCCACATCTCCTGGGCGAAGCGGCACGACCGGACGCTGATGATCCACGACCGCGACGCGCACGACGACATCCTGCGCGTGCTCGACGACGAGGGGCTGCCCGAACGCGTCGTCATGCACTGCTTCTCCGGCGACGCGGAGTTCGCACGCCGGTGCGCGGAGCGCGGCGCGTACCTGTCGTTCCCGGGCGTCGTGACCTTCGGCTCGGCGGGGGACCTGCGCGAGGCGGCGCTCGCGACGCCGCCGGACCGGATCCTGGTCGAGACCGACGCGCCCTACCTGACGCCCGCGCCCCGGCGCGGCAAGCCCAACGCGCCGTACCTCCTGCCGCACACCGTCCGGTTCCTCGCGGAGCTGCTCGACGCCGACGTGGCCGAGTTCTGTGACCGCATCGTGGCGAACACGGCGGCCGCCTACGGATGGGGGAGCGATGCCTGAGACCGGACTGCTGGACCCGGCCTCGGTCCGCCGGATCGCGGCCGAGCTCGACCTGCGCCCCACCAAACAGCGGGGACAGAACTTCGTCGTCGATCCCAACACGGTGCGGCGGATCGTCGCCCTGTCGGGCATCGGGGCAGACGACGTCGTCCTGGAGATCGGTCCAGGGCTGGGCTCGCTGACGTTGGGGCTGCTGGAGACGGGGGCACGTGTGGTCGCCGTCGAGATCGAGGACCGGCTCGCGCACCGGCTCGAGCGGACGGTGCGCGAGCGGATGGGCGACGACGCCGCGGGGCGCCTCGCGGTCGTCAACGCCGACGCCCTCGAGGTGTCGCAGCTGCCCGGACCGCCGCCGTCGGCGCTGGTGGCCAACCTGCCCTACAACGTGTCGGTGCCGGTGCTGCTGCGCATGATGGAGCTGTTCCCGGAGTGGCGCACGGGCCTCGTCATGGTGCAACTCGAGGTCGCGGACCGGCTCGTCGCCGCGCCCGGCAGCAAGGTGTATGGAGTCCCGAGCGCCAAGGTGGCCTGGTATGCGGAGGCGACCCGCGTCGGCACCGTGCCCCCGAAGGTGTTCTGGCCCGTCCCGAATGTCGACTCCGGGCTGGTGCGCCTGGTCCGGCGGCCTGTCCCCGACACAACGGCCACCCGTGAGGACACGTTCCGCGTCATCGACGCCGCCTTCGCGCAGCGCCGAAAGATGCTGCGGGCGGCGCTCGGCTCCCTCGCCGGTTCGGCGGCTGAGGCGTCGGCGGCCATCGCGGACGCCGGCATCGACCCGCAGCTGCGCGGCGAGATGCTCGGCGTGGACTCCTTCGCCGCGATCGCCGAGCGGCTCGCCCCCCGCGTGCCGTGACGGACGCGCTAGGCCGCGGCGTCGGTGTGCGCTAGGTTCGTCGCGTGACGGCGGTGAGGGTTCGCGTCCCCGCGAAAGTGAACCTCGCCCTGCGGGTCGGTGGGACCGACGAGCAGGGCTATCACCGGCTGGGCACCGTGTTCCAGGCGGTCTCCCTCGGCGACGAGGTGGTCGCCGACGATGCGCCGGCGGGCGAGTTCAGGCTCGTCTTCAACGGCGAGGGGGCAGGGTTCCTGCCTGTCGACGACACCAACCTGGCCATCAAGGCGGCCAAGTTGCTGGCCACACGGTTCGGCCGGACCGACGTGGGCGTCAGCCTCCTGATCCGCAAGCGCATCCCGGTGGCCGGAGGGATGGCGGGTGGCTCGGCCGACGCGGCCGCGGTGCTGGTGGCCTGTTCGGCGCTCTGGGGCATCGACGCGGACCGTGAGGAGCTGCATCGGCTGGCGGCGGAGCTGGGCGCCGACGTGCCGTTCCTGCTCATGGGCGGCACCGCGATCGGCACCGGGCGCGGCGACGTGCTGACCCCCATCATGTCCAGCGGAACATTTCACTGGACGCTGGCACTGTCCCACACCGGCTTGTCGACGCCGGCCGTGTTCCGCGAGTTCGACCGGCTCGGCGAGCCGCAGGACACCGAGATCCCCGTGGCGCTGCTGGAGGCGCTGCGCGCGGGAGACGCGGCGGCCGTCGGCGCCTCCCTCGTCAACGATCTGGAGCGGGCCGCGATCTCGCTGCAGCCCACCCTGGCCCGCACGCTGGAGTTGGGCCTCGCGGCGGGGGCGCTCGGCGCGATCGTGAGCGGCTCGGGACCCACCTGCGCCTTCCTGGCCGGGTCCGACGCCCACAGCCACGAGTTGGCCGAGGCCCTGGCAGTGTTCAGCGGGGTGCGTGCGGTGCGGCGCGCGTTCGGGCCGGTTCCGGGAGCGCAGGTGCTGTCGTGACCGACGAAGTCGACGACGTGGTGTCCGCCTGGGCCCGCGAACGTGGCGACCTCGCGTTGGGTCCCATGCACATCTGGTCGCGCATTGACCGGCTCTCGGGCATCCTCGCCGGCCACCGCAAGCGTGCGTTCACCGACCACGCGATCGAGGGCTGGGAGTTCGACGTCCTGGCGGCGCTGCGCCGCGCCGGCCGCCCCTACCGGCTCTCGCCCGGCCAACTCCTCCGGGAGACGCACGTCACGTCCGGGACCATGACCAACCGGGTCGACCGGCTCGCGGCACGAGGGCTGGTCCGGCGCGACCCCGACCCCGACGACGGCCGCGGCGCACTCGTCACGCTGACCCCGGCCGGGTTGGCTCTCGTCGATGCAGCGCTCGGCACGCTGCTGGCGGTGGAGGAGTCGCTGCTGGGGGACTGGCCAGCCGACGACCGCGCCCGGCTGGCCGACTACTTGAGGCGGCTGCTGCTCGGCTCCGCCTGAACCTCGTCCGCGGCGGGGGCCTCGGCGGCCGCGTCGCGGTTCATCCGCTCCATGATGAGCCGGGGGTCGCGCTGGAGATGGGCCATGCCGTTCCACGCCAGGTTGATGAGGTGGCGGGCCACGACGAGGCGGGACGGCTCACGGTTGTCGAGCCACTGCTGGCCCGTCTGGGCGACCAGCCCGACCAGGGCCTGGGCGTACAGCCCGGCGAACTGGGGATCGTGACCGGTGCGCTCGAACTCACCGGCGAGGATGTCCTCCACCTGGACGGCGATGTCGCTGAGGATGGACGCGAACGAGCCGCTCGGCTGACCGGTGGACGAGTCGCGCGAGAGGATCCGGAACCCGTCGGGGCAGCTGTCGATGTAGTCGAGCAGGGCCATGGCGCCGCGTTCCAGCAGTTCGCGGGCGCCGGCGCCGGGCGTCGTGAGGGCGGTGCGGATGGCGGTGTGGAGGACCTGGGTCTCGCGGTCCACCACGACGGCGTAGGCCCCCTCTTTCCCGCCGAAGTGCTCGTAGACCACGGGCTTCGACACGCCGGCGCGCGCAGCGATCTCCTCGACGGACGTGCCCTCGAAGCCGCGCTCCGCGAACAGCTCCCGGGCGATCTCCAGCAACTGCTCGCGGCGCTGCGCCGCGGTCATCCGGGTGCGGGAGCGGCGGGCGCGGGCTGGCTGGCGGGTCGACACGACGCTCATTCTCGCACGCCGGGCGCACTCGCCTTCTTGAACCTCTGCTGGGCACCCTGCTTCGTGAGGCCGTAGAGCTCGCCGATCCGCGACCACGACGCACCCGCCCGCCGCGCTTCCGCCACAGCGTCGAGTTCCCGTTCCTCGGCCGCCTCGCGCGTGCGCCGCGCCGCATCCAGCGCGGCGAGGGATGCGGCGCGGGGATCCGGACTCTTGTCGGCCATGGTGGCATCGTAGCCCCGCGCCGCCGTCAAGGAGTGCTTGACACTAGCGTCAATGCCTGGTTGACTTGCGTGTCAACGAGCCATTGACGTAGTGGAGGTGATCTCATGGCGAAGAAGAAGGACAAGAAGAAGGACAAGGTGGTCAAGGCCGCGAAGGCGGCGAAGGCTGACAAGAAGTCGGCCAAGGCCAAGAAGGCCAAGAAGTCGAAGAAGTGACCGCGCACTGATGCGTGAAGGCCGGCCCTCGGCACAGGGGCCGGCCTTCCTTCATGTCCGGGGGGCTGTCGCAACATCTACCCCCAGTCCTACGCGAGGGCCTTGGCCTTCCTTCATGTCCGGGGGGCTGTCCCGGCCAGCCAGCACCCTTGAATGTGGTCGTCGACCATGCCCACCGCCTCCATGAGGGCGTAGATGATGGTGGGTCCGACGAACCGGAAGCCGTGCTGCTTGAGGGTGGCGCTGGCCGCCATGGAGCCGTCGGTCTTGGCCGGCAGGACCGCGAAGCTCAGCGGTGGCCGCGGCCGGGGCGCGGGGGCGTGCCCCTGGATGAGGTCGGTCAGTCTGAACCCCTCGTCGTGCATGGCCAGCAGCGCGCGGGCGTTACCGATGGCCGCGGTGATCTTGGCGCGGTTCCTGACGATGCCCGTATTCGACATGAGCCGCTCGACGTCCTCGTCGTCGAACTCCGCCACGGCGGCGGGGTTGAATCCGTGGAAGGCCTCCCGGAAGGCGTCGCGCTTCCGCAGAATCGTCAGCCACGAGAGGCCCGCCTGGAAGCCCTCCAGAACCAGGCGCTCGTACATGGCGCGCTCGTCCGGCGTGTCGGGGACAGGCCTGCCCCACTCCTCGTCGTGGTAGGCCACGTAGAGCGGGTCCCCCGACCCGAAACAGCGAATCTTGTCATCCATGGCAACCCCTTCGTCATCCGTAGTGTGCCTCGTCACACTGGGCGGTGAGGTCGGTGCCGTTCCGCGGTCGGCATGGATTGTGGACAACTGATCGGCGTTGTCCTCAGCGTCGAAAATGTCGGTCATGCGTTCTATTATGGGGCCATGGATGTGGAACGGGCTCGGCACCTCGCCGATGGTCTGCGGGCGGCGCGGCTCGCCCGGCGTCGTGCGGAGGCGGAGGAGTTGCGGCTGATCACGCAGTTGGCGTGCGGCTATCACCTTGAGGCGGAGTCGGACGCCCACGATGCGCTCTATGAGCAGGACGAGCCGGTCGGCGGAGACGGCTGCCCGCTGGTGTCGGAGTGGTTGTCCCTCGAACTGGCCGCACTCCTCGGCTGCACGTCCCGGCAGGCGACGTCCCTGATCGGTCGCGCCCTGAATCTCAGGTATCGGCATCCCCGGTTGTGGACGGCGGTTCAACAGGTGGAACTGGATCCGCATCGGGCGGCCGCGGCCGCGGCACGCTGCGAGAGCCTGCCGCCGGACGTAGCCGACGAGGTCGGCGTCCGGTGGGCCGCCGCCCAGCACCGGCTGAGCTGGGGCGCGGCCATGAATCTGATGGATCGGCTCATCATCGAGGCCGCTCCCGAGATCGCTGCGGAGCGCGAGCGGCGGACCCTCAACGGCAGGTACGTGTCGATCTCGCGGTACCGCGAGGGGTCGATGCAGGTCTCGGCGCAACTGGACGTCCTGGATGCGAAGTATCTCGAGGCGGCCGTGTCCCAGATCAGTGGGCTGCTCGTCGACGACGGTGCGGCCGCCGGCTGCGATGCGGACCAGGTCCGCGCCAAGGCGCTCGGCGTGCTCGCCAACCCGGCCTACGCCTTGGCCCTGCAGCAGCGGGCGGCGATGCAACCCCGCCTCGTCGAGGAGCGGGCCCCAGGGCGGTCGCCCATCGGTGGGGATGAGCCGGAACCCGATCCCATGGACGGCGAGCGACGGCCGCATCCGGCCGACTGCGCGGGCCACGTGTGCGGCACGATCACCGTGCCGCTGACCCAGCTGAGGCCCGCCACGGACGTCGTCGTTCACATCCCGGCCACCGCCGTCGAGGGCCTCGCCGGCGGCGCGCGCGTGGAGCGGGCCGGGTGGCTCACGATGGAGACCCTCAAGGACCTGCTCGGGGACAGGAAAGTGGCGGTGCGGCCGGTGATCGACCTGCCCGAGATCCCGGCCGAGGATCCGTACCGGCCGTCGGCGAGGCTACGGGAGGCCGTGATCCAGCTGTTTCCGACGGAGGCGTTCCCGTACTCGGAGACGGAGTCGAGGGGGCTGGAGCAGGATCACACGCGCGCATTCCGGACGGGGCCGCCACGGCAGAGCCGGATCGGCAACCTGGCGCCGCTGCGCACCCGGACCCACCGCGCCAAGACCGCTGGGCACTGGCGGTATGACCAGCCCGCTCCGGGGTGCCTGATCTGGCGAAGTCCGTTGGGCTATCGCTACCGCGTCACCCCCCACGGGACGTATCCCCTCAACTGATTCCCGCCCATGGCCGAGCCCGCCACCGACGACCGGTGAGCGGGCCGTCGGTGCGTGCCCGCGGGTGGCTGGGCGCGGGTGGGCTGTATAGACTCGGGCGAGGCCCTCGGGCCGTTCCCCGGTTGGTCTTTCGGTAGGGCCCGCCTGACTTTGAATCAGGATTAGCGCAGCAGGTTCGACTCCTGCCCGGGGAGCTCAGACTCAGGTCTGGCGAGGCGTTGGGCCGGTCCCCCGTTCCGGGTGGGACCGGCTCAACTTGGTTGTTGGTCACAACATTGGTCACAAAGCGCTGCAAAGTTTCCCGGCCACCTCAGCGGCCCCGGCAGCGGCGTCTTGGTCTGTGAGGAGGGACTGCTGCACGAGTAGGTGACATCTGATCTGTGACGACGTGTGGCGTCGCTGGAAGGATGTGTCCCGTGCCTAAGCCCTATCCGCAGGAGTTCCGCGACGATGTGGTCAACGTCGCTCGGCGACGTGAGGGCGGTCAGACGATCAAGCATCCTTCTTCGCCCTGCTGCAGAACAACGTCCTCGACCGCCGCCGCTGGACACCCGACAGGACCTGAGGATCGCCGTCGTGACCTGGACCGAGCGGACCTACCACCGCCGCCGACGCCAGGCCGCCTCGGCCGGTTGACCCCGATCGAATACGAGACCATCATGACCACACCGGCCCTCCAGGCCGCCTAACTCACCCTGTCACCAAGACGTGCAGCAGTCCCGGATGTTCAAATGTGGCAGATGATCGTGGCGGTCCTGACGGTCGCGGGGTGGCTTGCAGGGATCGCAATCGGCATCCGCGGAGTGAGACGGCAAACTGCTGCCCTCAACCCCCGTTCCGGGATACAGACAATGGTGTACCAGCCGACGCTGTGGCACAGATGGTGGACGAGAAGGCGCCAGACGATCGCAAAGGTCGTTGGGCTCTCCCTCGCCGCCGTCAGCGTGATCACCTGGAGCCTCTCAGGCGGCTGGCAATCGGAAAAGTTGCTGACGGCGATCGGATCGGCACTTCTGCTCGTAGTCCCAGTGGCGTTCGCCGCAGCGATCCTGACATGGCCATCCGACGTCAGGGAGAAGCTGACCGCAGCCGGTTCCTGAGGGGCCCCTGCGCGAAGCCGGCGCCCCACGAAGGACGCTCAGCGGATGCCCGACGTCGTCAGCCCCTGCACCAGATAGCGCTGCAGGAACAGGAACACTGCGAGCATCGGCAGGATCGCGACCAGCGACCCCATGAACAGCTCCGGATAGCGCACCCCCTGGCTGGTCATGAACTGGCTCAACGCCACCTGGACCGTGCGGGTCGCGTCGCGGCCGATCAACGTGGGCCACAGGAACGCGTTCCATGACCCGATCAGGATGATCGTGCTCACCGCCGCGATGATGCCGGTGGAGTTCGGCGCGACGATCCGCCAGAACGCCGTCCACGGGTTGCACCCGTCGACGAGCGCCGCGTCCTCCAGTTCGACGGGGAAGTCCAGGAAGAACTGCCGGAACAGGTAGGTCGCGAACGCGGAGAACATGCCCGGGATCACCAGGCCCCGGAAGGTGTCGACCCAGCCCAGCTGCGCCGTCATGATGAACATCGGCAGGAACGTCGTCGTCGCCGGCACCATCAGCGTGAACAACGTCAGCCCGAGCAGGAACTTCGCCAGCCGGTGCGTGTAGCGGGCCAGCGCGTAGCCCGCCATGACGGACACGACGACGGTGCCGCCGGTCTGCAGCACCGCCATGATCCCGCTGTTGAGCATGGCCCGGCCGATGCCGATCGAGTCGTTGGCCAGCAGCGAGTCGAGGTTGGTCAGGTTGAACTGGTCGGGCAGCCAGTTCCAGCGCGGGGCGGTGATGTTGGCCTGCGTCGAGAACGCGTTGCGGACGATCACGTAGAACGGCAGCAGGAACAGCAGCGCCAGCGCGACCAGCACGCCGTAGCGCACCGACGTCAGCACCCGGTTGCCCTTCATCGCGCGGCCCTCCGCTCGTTGCGGCCGAGTACCCAGTTCTGGCCGAGGCCGAACACCACGATGATCGCGGTGAGGATGATGGTGCCCGCGCCGCCGACGCCGAGATCCTGCTGGCCGCCGCCGAAGGCGATGAGGTACAGATGCACCAGCGGGGGGCGACCATAGGGCGGGTACTGGCCGATCGAGCTCAGCATGTTGAAGAACTCGTCGAAGGCCTGGAAGGCGTTGATGAACAGCAGCATGAGGACGGCGACGCTCGCGGCCCGCAGTTGGGGCAGCGTGATCCAGCGCAGCAACCGCCAACCGGAGGCGCCGTCGAGGGCTGCCGCCTCGTACGTCTCGCGGGGGATCTGGTTGAGGCCGGCGATGAACAAGATCATGTAGAAGCCCACCTGCAGCCACAGGCGGACGCTCACCAGCGCGACCCAGTAGAGGTTGTTCCCACCGCCGAGCCAGTTCACCGGGTCGCCGCCGGCGCTGCGGATGAACGAGTTGATCATGCCGAAGCGGGCACCGTTGAAGAACACGAAGCGCCAGATGATGGCGGCGATGACGTAGCTGACCGCCGTCGGGATGAAGAACACCGACCGGAAGAACGCCTGACCGTACTTGAGGTTGTTCAGCAGCAGGGCGAGGCCCAGCGAGCACACGTAGGTGAGCGGCACGATGAAGATCGCGAAGATCGCGAACACCAGCAGCGAGTTGAGGAACAGCTTGTCCTGCAGCAGGTAGGCGTAGTTGCCCAGCCCCACGAACTTGGTGGGGGTGACGGTGTTGCGCGCGTCGAAGAACGACAGGTACGCGCTCCACGCGATGGGCACGTACACGAACGCCGCGAGCCCCAGGAAGAACGGCGCGACGAAGGCCAGGAACCACAGGTTGCGTCCCTGGCGTCCGCGCAGCCGCTTCAACATCGGGCAGGTTAGCCCTTCAGCTTGGCCAACTCGGTCTTGGCCTTCTCGGCGAAGCCGGCGAACTCGGCCTTCGGGTCGGCGTCGTTCTTGATGACGTTGCTGACGGCGGCGTTGAACGCGTCGCCCAGCGCACCCGACCACATGATGTCGTTGGTGAAGCCGTTCTCGGCGACGTACTTCGCGGCGTCCGCACCGGCGCCGTCGGCGAGCTTGTCGGCCTTGGGCACCAGCGCGACCTTGGCGGGCACGTGGGTGCCGTAGGCGTTGGAGAAGTCGACCTGCTTGTCCTCCTGGTCGATCCACAGCCACTTGACGAAGTCCTTGGAGGCCTGGACGTTCTTGCCCTTCGCCGCGACGCAGGCGCCGAACGCGCCGAACGGCACCACCGGGCGTCCCTTGGCACCGATCGCGGGGAACGCGATGACGCCGACGTCGTCGCCGTGGGCCTCCTTGATCGCGGGCAGCGACCACAGGCCGCCCCACTGGAACGCGGCCTCGCCGTTGACGAAGGCGCCCGGGTCGTACCATTCGGCCGACGCGGCCTGGAGGACTCCGCCAGACTTCGAGAAGTCGCGGTAGGCCACCAGCGCGTTGTAGAAGTCGTCGGTGAGGAACGCGGCCTCGGTGCGCTCCTCGTTGAGCTGCTCGTGGCCCGAGGCCCACAGCAGGATGGTGCCGAGCACGCCGACGCCGCCGTCGTTGCCGGCGAAGAAGCCGCCGATGTCGGAGGTCTTGACGGCGTTGGCGGCCGCGACGAGCTCCTCGAAGGTGGTGGGCACGGCGATGTTCTTCGCCTCGAGCAGCGAGGGCCGGTAGTACAGCAGCTGCATGTCGATGGTCTGCGGGACGCCGTAGATCTTGTCCTCGAACGTGAAGCGCTTGATGACGGCGGGGTTGAACTGGTCCTTGACCGGATCGATGATGTCGTTGAGGGGCTCGAGCTGACCCGAACGGATCATGTCGAGGCTGCCGCCCTGCTCCACCTCGAAGACGTCGGGGACGTCGTCGGTGAGCAGCTGGGCCGCGAGGATCTTGGCGTACTCGCCGGGGGTCCACTTCACCTCGACCTTGGCGCCGGTGTACTCGGCCGCGTACTTCTCGACGGCCTCCTTCACGCCGGCCTCGCCGTACTCGTGGTACCACTGCGTCAGCGTGACGTCGGAGGCGGGGGCCGAACCTGACGGGCTACCCGAGGGGGCGGTGCCGGTGGGCGATTCGGACGAAAGCGGGTTGTTGTTGCCACAGGCGGCGAGGACGGCGGCTGCCGAGAGACCGCCACCGGCGAGCAGGAGGGTGCGACGATTCAGGTTCATGGTCGAACTGTGGCACGGTTCGGGGTTGCAGGAAGGGCCGTGTTCCGCCGATTTCTCTCCTGGCGTACGGCTACCGGAGCAGCTGGAGGATCAGCGGGGCCGCCGTCGACCCGCCGCTGTCGCCCACCTCGACGAACGACGCCACGGCGTACTTGTCGTTGTAGGCGATCATCCAGGCGTGGGTCTGCAGGGCGCCCGCCTTGCCCCACTGCGCGGTGCCCGTCTTGGCCCCGGTCATCACGCCCTTGAGTGACTTGCCGGTGCCGGAGTCGACCGTGGCCTTCATCATCGTCTGCAGCATCTCAGTTGCAGAGGACCGCAGGAAGAGCGACCAGCCAGGAACCACCCCGCGCACGAACATACCCTTCCCCACCGTCACGACCCCTAACCGGGTCGTGACGGTGGGAACCACGGCCTGACAGCCCCTACGCCGGAGCCCAGGGCTACTCGATTGGCATCTCCCCCTCCGGCCTGTCCCAGTCCGCGAGGAACGACGGTGTTGAATTGACTCCAGTGACTTACGGCGAGCCTGGAACGGACCTGAAGTCTAGGCTTGTGGCCACGACTTGGGTTCGGACGGGGGGGAGCGCGCCGCCTCATGCCTGGGTGGACCCGGCTGCGATAGCTCAACTCAAGAACCAAGGCTTCGTTGAGGAACAGGAGTGGCGTCTGATTGCTGAACAGGGCGACCGAGTTCTGCACTTCCGGAGCGGTTCGAGTGGCTTGGTTCCGTACATCGAGCTCCCACTCGAAAGAAGCCTCGTCAGGGGAATAACCGTCGGCCCCGGACTCGATGACCGCCGTGCAGTCCGGGCTGTAGAGCGTTTCGTCATTGGTTTGGGGGCAGACATCCCCGTTACGAGGTCAAAGGTGCCCTTCAGGGGGTGGTAGGGCCAGCCCGTCACGGGCTGCCCCCGGGATCACACGTCTGCGTCTCGTTCCGGAGCTACGCGGCTCCGCCAGGGATGGCGTGGGCCTTGACGTCGCGGAGGATGCTGACGATGTCGTCGACCTGGGCGTCGGGGAAGACGTAGTCGGGCCCAGTGGGGGCGTGGTCGGTGTAGGGGGACTCATACAGCCGTGACGGTTCCATGGCACCGGTTTGGGTGAGCTCGTCGACGATGAGGTTCACGAAGCGGATCTGGTCGACCGTGGCGTTGCCGTTGTCGAGGAACTGGCCGAAGGCTTCGGTTGCTGCGGTTCTGTCGAGTCCGACGAGGCTTCGGATGAAGAGTCCGAGGCCGCCGGAGTGTTCGGCTGCCCACACGATGTCTGTGGTCTTCCCGGCGCCGCTGGCGGCGAGCATGTCTTCGAGGGAGTCGAGGTCGGCAGCGGTGAGTTGCTTGTTGCGGCGCAGGCGCTGGAGGGCGACGTGGTCCTGGTGCTGTCGCAGGTAGGCGGCCGCCTTGGCGCGGAAGCGGTTGAGGTCGGTGCCGGGAGTGATGCCGGGGAGCTGGACGGCTCGGTGGTCGCCGAGGGTGTCTTCGAAGTCGGTGTAGAGCGGCGTGCGGGTGGTGCGGTCGACGAGTCGCACGAGGCCGCGCAGGCGCAGCCTCGCGAGTTCGAGCATGTCGAGGCTGACATCGACCCACCACTCGTCGCTGGCGACCTCTTCCAGCAGAACGGCCTGCTGCTGGATCGAGGGGATGGCGGTCTTGGTCAGCAACGAGGAGGCGATGTTCTGGACCGCTTCCCGGATCTGCTCTGCGGTGATGGCGTCGTGCTGGAGTTGGGCGAGTTGTCGTCGGAGGATGAGCAGGTCGAAGCGCTTTGCGGCCTCGTCGGGGTCCGTGACGGCGGACGGGAGGCCTCCGAGGGGGAGAGCGGCCTCCGCGTCCCCTGGGGTGAGGGCTGTCCAGGAGTCGCGGTCGGTGAACCGCTCGACGGCTTGCCGGTGGGGGCGGACCAGGACGTTGTCCAGCGTCATCCCGGTCACGAATCCGTGGAGAGAGTCGACGGTTGCGGCGCGCAGTTCGGAGTCGTCCAGCGCGGTGACGAGGCCGAGGCGTGCTTCATAGATCCGCTGGGTGAGGGACTTCTGGGTGGATCCCTCCACAGTCGGGAGGTCCTGGCCGAAGAACTCCAAATTGCCGCAGAAGTCGAAGACCAAGAAGTCCTGCTTGTCGTTTCCGGGGCCGTAGAGGTCGGGGCGGAGGCGCGTGCCGCGACCGATCATCTGCCAGAACTTGGTCTTGGAGCGGACCATCTTGAAGAAGACGAGGTTGGCGACATCTGGCACGTCGATGCCGGTGTCGAGCATGTCGACGCTGATCGCGATGTGCGGTGCCTTGTCGGGGGTGGAGAAGTCGTCGATCAGCGACTGGGCGTAGGGGGTGCCGTGGGTGATGACGCGGGCGAACCGCCCGGCGTGCTCTGGCCAGCTGAGGTCGAAGCGCTCCTGAATGAACTCAGCGTGGCGCTGGCTCTTGGCGAAGATGATCGTCTTGGCGAGCCGGTCATCGCCGGCGACCTTGTGGCCGTGGTCCATGAGGGTGGCGAGGACCTTGTCGACGGTGTCCTCGTTGAACAGGAAGCGGTTGAGTTCCTCGGCGCCGACTTCGTCTGGCGGGTCATCTTCGCCCCAGTCGAGGGTGTCCCACTGGTCCTTCTCGTCCTCGGACAGGTCGGCGTACTTGATGCCTTGGCGCAGGAACTTCGTCCCGACGTCGATCCCGCGCGGCGGGACCAGGTACCCGTCGGCGACGGCTTCGTCCAGCCCGTAGGCGTCGGTAGGGACGCCATCTTCGAGGTGGAACAGGCGGTAGGTGTTGTGGTCGACCTCGTCCTTCGGGGTGGCCGTCAAGCCGACCAGCAGCGAGTCGAGGTAGTCGAAGATCGCCCCGTACTTGGCGTAGACCGAGCGGTGGGCCTCGTCGATGATGACAAGGTCGAAGAAGCCGGGGCCGAAGCGGCGGGCGCCGTCGTCGACCTGGTTGATCAGGTTCAGCATCGTGGGATACGTCGACACGTACACCCGACCGTCGGTGGACTTCTCGGTGACCAGGTTGACCGTGGCCACGCTGGGCAGCTGCGCCTTGAACACGCCCACGGCCTGGTTCACCAGAGCGGTGCGGTCCGCCAGGAACAGGACCCGCTTCACCCACCCTGCTTTCATCAACTGGTCCACCAGCGCAATCACCGTGCGGGTCTTCCCCGACCCGGTGGCCATGACCAGCAGCGCGTCGCGCTGCTTCTGGTCGAACGCCTGACCGACCGCCTTGATCGCCCGCACCTGATACGGCCGCCCAGCGATCGACGTATCCACCGCCGCCGTCGACAGCACCTGCCGGGCCGTGCGGCGTTGGATCATCAACTCCAACTCGTCAGCGGTGAAGAACCCCTGGACCTCCCGTGGCGGGTACCCGGCCGCGTCGTCCCAGAGCCAGTGCTCGTAGCCGTTGGTGTAGAACACGACGGGGCGGCGCCCGTAGGTTGCCTCCAGGCAGTCGGCGTACAGCTTGGCCTGCTGCTGGCCGACCTGCGGGGACTTGGTGGTGCGCTTGGCCTCGACCACCGCCAGAGGTAGCCCGTCGGCTCCCCACAGCACATAGTCCACGAACCCGCGACCCTCGGCGTTCGGCATCCCAGTGACCTCGAACTCGCGATCCCGAGCTTCGACCAGCGGCCACCCCGCCTCCCGCAGCAGTAGGTCGATGAACAGATCGCGGGTCTCCGCCTCCGAGTAGTCATGCTCATCGGCCACCACGACAGCTGCCTGCGCGGCTTCTACCTCAGACCGCAGCCTCGCGATCTCCGCATCCTTGGCGGCCGCGACCTCGTCGCGTTCCGCCCGGACCCTCGCCAGGGCCTCGTCCTGGGCCTTCAGACGCGCTGCCAGCCTGGTCAGCTCATCGCGGCTCAGCGGGGCCGCCTTGGCCGCCAGAGAGGCGTCGAACCGGGCAGCAGTCGCGACCGCCTCGGGGGCGGGGGAGTGGTGGAATGCCGCCCAGACCAGGACGTGGTGCAGCTCCCGCAGGACGGCCAGCGACAGATCCTGCCCCACAGCCCGCGTTTCATGCACAGCGCTGTTCCCTGCCCTGCGGATCAGGTTCAGCTTGTGCGAGATCGTCCGGCCGGTCAGCTGCTGGAAGGCCGGGGCGTTGGTCCGCGCCGCCAGATCGTTCTGGTAAGGCTCAGGAAGCCTCCTGAGGGCGTAGAGGTGGTCTACCAGCCCCTCGACCGTCCGGCGGGCGTAGAAGCACGCAGAGCGCGGATCGGAGGCCAGGTAGGACTCGGCCCGGGCAGCATCGGCGTGCAGGGTGGGAATGGTGGCACGTAGGAACGCGAAGTTGCTCATCGGCACTGCCCGGACTGTCGGCAACTCTCTATCAACCCCCACATGCGTAGGCTAGGGGGTTCCCGGTCCACTTGCCGGTGTGACCTGAGTTCCACAACTGAGGCCTGATTTAGTGCCCCGTTCTGCGAGGGATCTTGGCGAGGATGGCTTCGGCTTCGGCGGTGAGGCGTGGTTGGGCCTGGATGGGCTGGCCGGCGATGGTGATCGT
>NZ_CAXWGV010000019.1:0-23491 GCF_964266725.1 Tessaracoccus sp. O5.2
AATCGCGCAGGCATGCCAGGTGGTTGGACACGTTCGGGCGTGTCAGGTCCAGATCTCGGGCCAGTTCCGCCGGGTAAGCGGGATGGTCGAGCAGGGTCAAGATGATCCGGGATCGAGTGGGGTCGGCCAGTGCACGACCCAGGCGGTTCATCACGTCGAGACGCGAAGCAATAGTCAGCATGGACTGAACTATACAGCGCGCACTGAACACTCGGTCACAGGCGTCAGCCGCTGAGGGCGGCCGCCCTACTTTGTACGAATCGCGGGCCAGCACCCCGATTCACAAACTGGTACGCGGGAAGTCGCACAAACTGCAGTGCATCTCGACAACGACGGGGTTGCGGTGGGGGCGGCATGGGCCCTATTCCTGCCGCACGACGATGCCGGCTACGGATTCGTCGACGAGCGGACTCCAGAAGTGTCTGTGTGGGTGAGCGCAGGTCACCGTCGAATGGGGATCGGCAGAGCTCTGCTACAACGCCTTCGAGCAACAGCCTCGTCTCGGCAGATCGCCACGCTCAGCCTGTCGGTCGAGCCCGACAACCACGCCCGAAACTTGTACCTCTCGGAGGGCTACGTCCCGGTGGCAGGGCGCGAAGACGATGGCGTCATGGTGAAACATTCACACACGTGTGAAGCTCACATCTAGCGGGGAGCTCGGAGGTCGGCGGTCGCCCTTCGGCCCCGGGCTCTAGCCTGGCCCCGTGACCCGTTTCAGCTCACTGCCCATCCGTGAAGTGATCGGCGACACCATCGCGGACGCCTCCGTCTGGCCCTTCAGCATGGGCCCGGTCAGGCAGCTGCTGCGCGACGGGCTCGAGCTGTCCGAGCTGACTGTGCTGGTGGGGGAGAACGGGGTCGGGAAGTCGACCATCATCGAGGCGATCGCCATCGCCTATGGGCTGAGTCCCGAGGGCGGCAGCACGCACGTCCGGCCGTCCCTGCGCCCCACCGAGTCGCCGCTGCACGAGAGGATTCGGCTGGTTCGCGGCCTGGCCCACTCCCGCTGGGGTTACTTCCTCCGCGCCGAGACCATGCACGGCCTGTTGACCTTCCTCGAGCAGAACCCGGGGGCAGACGGCCCCTACCACGAACGCTCACACGGCCAGGCCTTCACCGAGCTGCTCAGCACCAAGCTGGTGCATCTGTCGCGCCGGGGTGGCCTCCTGGTGCTCGACGAGCCCGAGGCCGGACTCTCGTTCCTCACCCAGGTCAAGGTGGCCAACCTGTTGGCGGAGCTACGCGACGACGGCATCCAGGTGCTCATGGCGACCCACTCCCCCATCCTCACAGCGATCCCCGGGGCCCGCATCGTCGAGTTGGACGAGGACGGGTTCCGCACCCGGGAGTGGAAGAACCTGATGTCGGTGGCGCTGTACCGGCGATTCCTCGCCGATCCCGGGTACTTCGGCTTGGACTGACCAGCCGGTGACCGCGCCGAGCCCTGATGCCGTCGATCGGGGAGGATGAACCCATGGAAGCCCTGCACGCCGGCGCCACCCCCCGCAGCTGGCGGCGGGTGGCGCTGGCGATGATGGCCGCAGGGTGGGGCGCCAACCAGTTCGCTCCGATGCTGCTGGCCTACCGCGACGAGCGGGGATTGTCGGAGCAGCTCGTGACCGGGATGTTCGCCGCGTACGTCGGCGGGCTCGTGCCTGCCATGCTCGCGGCGGCGTGGGTGTCGCAGCACACGGGCAAACGGCCGTGGGTGCGGATCTCGTCGGTGCTGATGCTCGCGGGCAGCGTCCTGCTCCTGTCGGGTGCCGACTCCCCCGGGCTGCTGTTCGCGGGTCGCATCGCGTCAGGGATCGGGGTCGGCCTGGTCATGGCCCCCGGCACGGCGTGGGTGAAGGAGTTGTCCGCCGGCCTACCCGTGGGCACGGGCGCCCGCCGGTCCACGGTGGCGCTGACGGCCGGTTTCGCGATCGGCCCCATGGTCGCCGGCGTCCTTGCGCAGTGGCTCCCGGCACCACTGCAGCTCACCTACGTGGTCCACCTGATCGCCCAGGCGGTCGCCGCTGCCTTGGTCTGGAACGCGCCGGAGCTCGACACGTCAGAGCAGCCCACGCCGACGGTCGGGACCGCCGCGGCGCACGTGATGCAGGGCTGGTTCTGGAAGCTGATCGTGCCGTCGGCGCCCTGGGTGTTCGGCGCGGCGACGGTCGCGTTCGCCGTCATCCCCGCCCTCGTTGGCCCCGTGCCGGGCCTACCCAGGATCGCCACCGCGGGCCTTGCCGCGGGTCTGACGCTCGGCACCAGCGTGCTGGTTCAGCCGTCGGTCCGGCGCTACGCCCACCACGATCCCGGCCGGACGCCACCGCTGGGCATGGCCGTGCTCAGCGTCGGCATGCTGATCGCGACCGCGGCCGCGCTGTCCCCGCATCCGCTCTGGCTGGTGCCCGCGGCCGTGGTGCTGGGGGCGGCGCACGGCCTGCTCATGGTGGGCAGCATCACGATCGTCGAGCACCACACGCCGCCGCACCTGATGGCCCCGACGACGGCCGTCGTCTACAGCCTGACCTACATCGGCTTCCTCGCGCCCTACGTGGTCAGCTCGGCGTCGCTGCTCATCCCCACGTGGACGTTCCTCGCCGCGGGGGCCGGCGTCGCGGCCCTCACCCTGGCCTGGCTCTGGTTCGAACGCCGGGACGCCTGAACAGCCGCCGCCCGGCCGGCCTGGCCCCCGCATGGATCGCCGAGATGGTCTCACGCCAGACCCGGTGACCGGCCCCTGACTCTGGCACAGTGGCGTCCATGGCCCTCCCACAGATGCCACCCCCGCGGCTCATCGCGCTGCGCAGCGTGGCCACCCTTGTGATCAGCCTGCTCATCGCCCAGGCGGGGTGGGCCGCCGCGTTCCTGGGCGGTGACACCGGCTACCGCCGACACCACGAGGTGATGGCCGGCATCACCCTGGCCGTGTGCGTCGCCGCCGCCGTCGTGTACGTCGCGCTGCGTCGCACAGCGGGGCCGGTGAACGTCGGCCTCGCCGTCGCGGTGGCCGTCGCGGCCAGCGTCCAGTACGGCCTGGGTGTGGCCGGCTCGACCTCCCTCCACATCTTCCTGGGCGTGCTGCTGGTCGGGCTGGGGACCGCGCTCACCTCGTGGACCTACCGGCACCGGCCGCCCGAGCCCGCCGCCACCTGACGGGGATCACACCGCGGCGTCGCCGTCGACGGGGAGGCTCAACCTCGCCCCGAGGCCGCCAAGTGTGGACTCCTCCAGCGTGACGTCGCCGCCGTGGTCCCGCGCGATCTCCCGCGCGATCGCCAGCCCCAGCCCGGTCCCTCCGGCACCCCTCTCCCGCGCCTCGTCGAGCCGGACGAACCGCTCGAACACCCGTTCGCGCTCGCCCTCCGGCACGCCCGGCCCGTCGTCCTCAACGACGACAGTCCCCGCCGCGACCGTCACCCGCACCGCGCCGCTCGCGTGCCGGACCGCGTTCTCGACCAGGTTGCGCACGACCCTGCCCAGCGCCGCCGCGTCGCCCCACGCCATCCCTTCGCCCCGCAGGTCGACCTCAACCTCCGACGGCATCGCGGCGACCACCTCAGCCGCGACCGCCACCAGGTCGACCGGGCGCCTCGCCGACGGAGCGGCGCCGACCCGCGCCAGCAGCAGCAGGTCGTCGACCAGGGCCTGCATCCGGAGCACCTCGGGCTGCAGCTCCGCTGACAGGTCGGCGGCCGACACCGCCTCCGGGTGGGCCGCCGCCACCTCGACGCTGGCCCGCAGCGACGACAGCGGGGACCGCAGCTCGTGCGCGGCGTCCTCGACGAACCCGCGCTGCCGCACGGCCGCGCGGTCCAGCCGGTCCAGCATCTCGTTGAGGGTCCGCGCCAGAGCGCCCAGCTCGTCGTCGGCCGACGGCACCGGAAGCGCACCCGGCCCGCCCTCGACGGCGACCCGGGCCGCCGCGCTGCGCAGTTCCTCCACCGGACGCAGCGCGCGCCCCACCGCGAACCAGATCACCCCGGCCAGCAGGAGCGTCAGCGTCGGCACCACGCCGATCAGCGACACCCGCAGCGCGCGCACGACACCCTCGACATCACGCAGCGGCAGCGCCACCACCACCGTGACCGGCTCGCCGCGCCACGACGCAGCGGCCGCGACGACCCGTGCCCGCTCGTCGTACGCCGTGCGCGACGTCGCCGGTCCGGCCTCGCGCAGCCTCGCGACCTCTGGGCCGTCGAGGATGGGCAGCGTCCGACTGGCATTCGCGGAACTCGCCACGACTCGGCCATCGGCGTCCAGCACCTGCGTCATCTCGCCGGGTTCGGTGACCGGCAGCGGCTCGGGCAGCCGGTCGTCGGCCACCAGCCGCGACACCGTCGCCGCCCGCTCCCCCGCCGCCTCGTCAAGCGCGGCGATCCGGCTGGTCGACACCACCCAGGTCAGCGCGACGGCGCCGAGCGCCAGCCCGACCGCCACCAGCCCCGCGGTCACGAGCGTCAGCCGCAGCCGCAGCGACAGCCCGCCCCACCGTCGGCCCGAGCCGGCCACGGCTCAGCCCGCCACTCGGTATCCGGCGCCCCGGACCGTGACGACGACGTCGCGGCCCAGCTTGCGCCGCAGGTACCCGACGTAGACCTCCACGACGTTGAGGTCCTCGCCGGTGCCGTCCCACACGTGGTCGCGCAGCTCCACCTTGCCCACGACGCGGTCGGCGTGCCGCATCAGATACTCCAGGAGCGCCAGCTCGCGCGTGGTCAGCTCCACCGGCTGACCGTCGAGCAGCAACGTGCGGGCCGAGGGGTCCAGCTCCAACCTGCCCACCGACAACACTGCCGGACGCGACCCCGCCGGCCGCCGGACCAGCGCCCGGAGCCTGGCCACCAGCACCACGAAGGAGAACGGCTTGGTCAGGTAGTCGTCGGCGCCGAGGTCCAGGGCGTCCGCCACGTCGTACTCGCCGTCCTTCGCGCTCAGCATCAGCACCGGGGTCCACACCTGGCGGTCGCGGAGGGCGGCCACGACGTCGTAGCCGTTGCGGCGGGGCAGCATGACGTCGAGGACGATCGCGTCGTAGTCACCGTGCGTCGCCAGCGACAGGCCGGTGTCGCCGTCGTGGGCGGTGTCGACGGCGAAGCCCTCCGCGGTCAGCCCGCGCTGGAGCGTCCGCGTGAGCCCGCGCTCGTCGTCGACCACCAGTACCCGCACGCCCCCATCCTGCCAGCGCCCCGGCAGGCGGCACGGCTCTCTCAGCGTCCTCTCAGCGACGCCGGTCTACCGTGGGGGCATGACCGACCGTCGAACCCCGTTCCGCTCCCCGTGGCTGGCCCCGGCCGCGGTGGCCGCCGCCGTCGCCATCGGCCTCATCGCGCAGCCGCTGCTCGCCTCCGGGGAGGGCAGCGACCTGCCCGACCTCACGGCCGAGGAGCTCGTGGCGCGCGTGCTCGAGGCCGAGCCGCAGGCCATGTCCGGCACCGTCGTGCACACCGCCCGCCTGGGCCTGCCCGACCTCCTGTTCACCGAGGCCTCCGGCGCCGACCCGATGTCGCTGCTGGGCGGCAGCTCCACCCTGCGCCTGTGGACCGACGGCGACGAGCGGGCCCGCGTGTCCCTGCTGGGCACCATGAGCGAGTACTCCGTCGTGGCCGACGGCACGGACGTGTGGACCTACTCCAGCGCCGACGACGAGGCGGTGCGCTACACCATGAGCGACGCCGACCGCGCCCGGCTCGAGGCCATGGGCGAGGAAGCCCGGGCGAAGGCCCTGGCCGAGCGCGCCGAGCTGCCGACGCCGCAGGAGGCGGCCGCCGATGCCCTGGCGAAGGTCGAGGAGCACTCGAGCGTGCGGGTCGACTCGCAGGTGACCGTGGCCGGCCGCGACGCCTACCAGCTCGTAGTCACCCCGGACACCGACGGCACCCTCGTCGACCACGTCGTGCTGGCGGTCGACGGCGAGACGATGACCCCGCTACGCGTCCAGACGTGGAGCACGCAGGACGAGACGGCGCCGGCCGTCGAGGTGTCGTTCACCGACGTCGACTTCTCCGCCCCGGCCGAGTCCGTGTTCGAGTTCTCAGCCCCAGCGGGCGCGACGCAGCGCGACGTCGTGGTGCCGATCCCCGCCGAGGACGGCGAGCGGCCCGCGGAGATGCCCGCCCACGGGGGCGAGCATCCCGAGCCTGCGGTGCACGGCACCGGGTGGGAGACCGTGATCGAGCTGGCCGGCGTCGACGTCGCGGCCATGCTGGCTCAAGACCCCGCCGCCATGGGCGGCATGCCCGAGGACTTCACCGGCTCCGACGAGGCCGAGGACCTCATGGAGGAGTTCAAGCCCGAACACGGCGCCGGTGGCATGGACCTCGACACGGGCGCGCTGTTCGAGCAGCTCACCGCCGAAGTGCCCGAGGGCCGGCTGCTCAGCTCGACGCTGCTGAGCGTCCTCATCACCGACGACGGGCGCGTCCTGGTGGGCGCGGTGCCCGCCGAGACCCTGCGCGCGATGGCGTGAGCGCCCCCGCGATCCGCACCGAGGGGCTCACCAAGCGGTTCCGTTCCGGCCAGGTGGCCGTCGACGGCATCGACCTGGTGGTGCCCCGCGGCGCCGTCTACGGCTTCCTCGGCCCGAACGGGTCGGGGAAGACCACCACCATCCGCATGCTGCTCGGCCTCGTCCGCCCCACGGCGGGCGCCGCCTGGCTCCTCGGCCAGCCCATGCCCGACGACGCCGGCAGCGTGCTGCCGAGGGTCGGGGCGCTCGTCGAGGGACCGGCTTTCCAGCCGTACCTGAGCGGGCGCGCGAACCTGGCCCGGCTCGACGCCTGCGACGCCACGGCCGACCCCGCCACGTCACGGGTCCGCATCGAGACGGCGCTGGAGCGCGTCGGCCTCACCGCGGCCGCCCGGAAGCGCTACCGGCAGTACTCACTCGGCATGAAACAGCGGCTCGGGCTCGCGGCCGCTCTGTTGCGGCCGCGCGAACTGCTCGTCCTCGACGAGCCCACCAACGGCCTCGACCCGCAGGGCACCCGCGAAGTGCGCCACCTGATCCGGGAGCTGGCCGCCGAGGGGTCCACCGTGCTGGTGTCCTCGCACCTGCTCGCCGAGATCGACCAGGTCTGCACCCACATCGGCATCATGGGCCGCGGCGCTCTGCTGGCGCAGGCCGAGCGGCAGGACCTGGCCGTCGACGACGACCCCCGCGTCGTCGTCACCACCACGCCCGACGGCGTCGCGGAGGCCGGGCCGGTGCTGGAGAGGCTGGGCCTGGCGGATGTCACCGTCGACGGCCTCGAGCTGACCGCTCGTCTCGGCGCGATCCAGCCGGAGCGGGTCTCCGCCGCCCTGGTGCACGCCGGGGTCCCACTCGCCGGGCTGGAGGTCCGGCGACGCAGCCTGGAGCAGCTGTTCGTGGAACTGACCGGGGAGGGCTTCGATGTCGCGCGCTAGGGGATCCTTCGGGCGGCTGCTGCGCAGCGAACTCGCGCTGCTCTTCGGACGACGCCGCACACTCGCCCTGCTCGCCGGCCTCGCCGCCGTACCCGTGCTGCTGTCCGTGGTGCTGTTCATCGCGCAGGGCCAGGGGCTCGACGGCCAGGGGCCGGGCTTCATCGGCAGGGTCACCGGCAACGGGCTGTTCCTCGTCGTCGCGGCCCTGTTCATGTGCCTGCCGTTCCTGCTACCGCTCACGATCGCCATCACGTCCGGCGACACCATCGCCGGCGAGGCCCAGACGGGGACGCTGCGCTACCTGCTGACGCTCCCAGTGGCCCGGACGCGCCTGCTGCTCGCCAAGGCGCTCGTGGCGCTGGCGTTCGCGGCCGCGGCGGTGCTGGTCATCACTGCCATGTCGCTGGCCGCCGGCGGCGCCTTCTTCGGCCTCGGCGAGCTGACGCTGCTGTCGGGCACCACGGTGTCCCTCGGGGACGGCATCGGCCGGATGCTCGGCGTGGCCGGCTACGTGGCGATGTCGCTGACCGGGTTGGTGGCGGTCGGGGTGTTCATCTCGACGCTGACGGAGGTGCCTGTAGGGGCGATGGCTGCCACGGTCGTGGTCTCCGTCGTGTCCACGGTCCTCGACTCGCTCCCGCAGCTGGCCGCCATCCACCCGTACCTGTTGACGCACCACTGGTTCGACTTCGCGGAGTTCCTGCGCATCGAGGTGGACTGGAGCGTGCTGGCGTCGGGGCTGCTGGTGCAGGTGGCCTGGGTCGCGGTGTTCGGCTCGCTGGCCTGGGCGCGCTTCCGCTCGGCCGACGTGACGTCCTAGGCTCGCCCTGTTCCCACCCGAACAGGAGACCACGATGGCCCACGTCCCCACCACCCCCGTCACGCTCGGCGCGTCGCGGCTCGGCGAACGGCCCGACGGCGACGCGCTGGCCGACGCCCTGCTCGCCTCGCCGCTGGGCAACGTCGACACGAGCAACAACTACGCCGACGGGCGCAGCGAGGCCCTGCTCGGCGACGCGATCCGTCGCGCAGCCGGGCTCCCGCCCGAGGCGTTCGCGGCGCACGTGTCGCGGGTCCGGGAGCTCGCACGCGAGGCGGGCGTGGACCTCGCCGCGGCGGCCCTGCAGTTCTCGACGAGGCACCCGCTCATCGACACCACGGTCGTGGGCATCCCGTCGCTGGCGCGGCTCGACGCGCTCGCCGACCTGGTCGCGGCTGACGTGCCGGGCGCGTTCTTCGACGAGATCGAGGCGCTGGGCGCGCCCCCGGCCAGCGGCAACGACTGAGCGTCGCCGCCGGCCGGTCCGCGGTCAGGCTGCGGCGTCGTCCGAATCGACGGCGTCGGCGAGCTTCTCCGACAGCGCGGTCAGCTCCGCGACCTTGGCGGCGCCGGCCGTGACCTCGCCCTCCATGGTGACGTCGTCGGTGAACTTCAGGCCGGTCGCGCCCACGACGTCGGCCTTCACGTTCTGCAGCAGCTGGGTGAGTGCGGTCGTCGCGCGCTGGCCGGCGCCGAAGCCGTAGCCGAGCAGCGCCATGGGCTTGCCCTCCCACTCCGCGTAGAGGTAGTCGATCGCGTTCTTCAGCGGGGCGGGGAAGAAGCCGTTGTACTCCGGCGTCACGACGACGATCGCGTCGGCGGCGTCGATGGCGGCCTTCCACGCCAGCGTGTGCGGCTTGGTGTAGATGCCCGAGCCGGCGGGCGCGTCCTCGTCCAGGAACGGCAGGTCGATCTCGGCGAGGTCGAGCATCGTGACGTTCCAGTCGGCGGCCAGGATCTCCCGGGCCCAGGCGCTGACGCGCCCGCCGATGCGCTGCGGACGGGTGGACGAGACGATGATCGCGAGGTTGTTCACCTGTCAACTATCCCACAGGGATATTGACATTTCAACTAAGCCCTCGGCGCCTCACTCGAGGCGCAGCCCCGCCAGCGTCTCGACCCACAGCGGCATGAGGTCGGCGCCCGGGGTCCACACCCACTCCCAGGTCCGGATCTGCGGGCTCTCCCCCGCCGGCTGCGTCACCGCGTACGTCACCGGGTCCCCGAACTGGTTCATCAGGACAAGGTACGCGCCTCCCTGCGTGAACACCCCCGACTGGTCGGGCACGGGCTGGGCCTGCGAGATGGCGAGCACCAGGTCGCCGGGGAGTTCGCGCTGGATCCAGTCCTCGCCGTCGGCCGCGTCGGCGGGCTTTCCGCACACGACGCCGCGGTACAGCGAGCCGCGCTCCACGGGGCCCAGCGAGTTGAGCCCGACCAGCGCAGCGGTGTCGCTGCAGACGTCGACCTCCTCGACGAACGGCTCCGGCGCCGCCTCGCGCTGGGCGGCCCACAACGGCAGCAGGTCCTGGAGCAGCTGGGCGCCGCCCGCGCGGTTGCCCCATCCGCCGACCCACTCGCAGTTGACGGTCTCCGCCGACACGATCCGGCGCTCGCCGTCGGGGTAGTCCAGCACCACGTGGTAGGTGATGCCGCCCATCTCGGTGCATGCCTCGTAGTCGGGGTTCGGCAGCGCGTTGATGGCGGCGGCCACCCGGTCCGGGTCCGTGGTCAGGGGCTCGATGGGGCCCACGCCGCCGAACGTCTCCCAGCGGTCGCCACACAGCCATGCCCTCGCTGCGCCGTCGGGGAGGTTCTCGGTGCTGGGGAGTTCCTCGGCCGCGAGGGCGCCGGTCTGGATGTCGTCGCACACCTGCGAGACCAAGCCGTCGCCACGCTCATCCGGGAGCACGACGGGGGTCGGGCTGGGCGACGGGACAGGTCCGCCGTCAACGCCCTGCGCCTCGACGATGCGCGCCTCGAGGGCAACGTCCAACGGCCCCCACATCCAGCGGGCCGTGCCGTCGTCCCACCAGTAGGTGGCGTCATTCCGGTGGAGCGAGACGGGATCGCCCGTGGGCGTGAGCAGGACCAGGGCCGGGAGCGGCGCCTCCCACCCCACCTCCGTGCTTGCCAGCGCGTCGCCGGACTGGAGCGCGGCGAGGAGATCGGCGGTGAGTTCGGCGTCCAGCTCGACCGCCGAGCCGTCCGCACGGCAGGCGACCGCTCGCGTCAGACCGTCCAACTCCAAGGGCCGGAGGACGGAGGCGTAGGAGGAGTCGCAGAGCGCCGCCCCCGTGAACTGGAACCCGGACTCCTCGCGCTCGGCCTTCCACAGCTCGCGGAGAGTGTTCAGGTAGCCGGCGCCGTCGGCTCGGAAGATGTCGAGCATGCCGGTCGCGTCCCGGAGGTCGCCGCAGCCGGCGATCCGCACCGCCCGGTGCACGCCGTCGCCGTACTCGACGACCACCGTGTAGTCCAGCGGATTCGGCATGCAGTCCAGCACCCCCTCAGACCTCTCCAGCGCGTTGAACGCCGCGACGGCGTCCTGGGCGTGCGCGACCAGCGGATCGGGCGCGCCCACGAGCTCCAGCTCCGAGCCGGTGTCGGACCGCCCGCACAGCCACACGCGGGTGGCGCCGTCGGGGAGGTCGCCGTCGACCAGGGGCGAGGCGCTCGGGACGGGGTCCTTGCAGATGTCGGGGACCAGCCGCGTTGTCGTCGTCGTCGGGCTGGGGGTGGCCAGGACGGTGGAGCGGCCGGGGAGGTTGAAGGCGAGCGGGGTCGCCATCGCGGCGACGAGGAGCAGCGCGGCGAACGTGCCCCCCACCCGACGGCGGCGCGCCTTGCGGCGGGCTCCCTCGGCCCACTCCCGGGTGTCCGGGCGCGGCGGGACGGCGGCGCGGAAGGCGTCGGAGAGGTCGTTGTCGTTCATGACTGGTCCTCCGGAGTGGCGAGGTGGGGGGATCGTCGCAGGGCGGCGAGCCCGCGGCTGACGTGGGAGGTGACGGTGCCCTCGGGGATGTCGAGCAGTTCGGCGACCTCACGCGTGGGGCGGTCCTCGAAGTAGCGCAGCACCAGGACCGTGCGCTGGAGGCGGGGCAGGGTGGCGAGCGCGCGGCGGAGGTCGGCGCCCGGGGCGGGGTCCTCGAGCGGTGACGGCCTGTCGGGCGGGCTGTCGGACGGCACCTCGGAGCGCCACTGCAGCCGCCGCCACCACGACACGAACGTGCGGTACATCGTCGTGCGCACGTAGGCCTCGAAGTGGCGGTCGTTGACGAAGGTGTCGTAGCGCCAGTAGGTCTTCGACAGCGCCGTCTGGACCAGGTCCTCGGCGTGCTGCGCGTCCCCGGTGAGCAGCCAGGCGGCGGCCCATAGTTCACCGCCGCGGGCCGCGACATACCTGTCGAACCCGCCGGCCGTCACCTCGACCGCACGGTCCATCACTGCCTCCATGCCCTCTATACGCCGCGGGGGGTGGGTTCCGCTGCATGGGGCGTGACAGAACTCACATCAGTGGGGAAATTCGGCCCATCTGGGGCTGCCCACAGCAACTGGTGTGAATCCTGTCACGGTTCGCTCAGCCGACGACGCTCGCCGCACGCCGGTCGCGGACCTGCTTGCGCAGCACCTTGCCCAGCATCGACTTCGGGAGTTCCTCGACCACCACCACCTCGCGCGGCACCTTGTAGGCCGCCAGCCGCTCGCGGCAGTACGCGCGCACGGCCTCGCCGTCGACGGCGGCGCCCGGCCGGGCGACGACCTCGGCCACCACCCGCTCGCCGCCGCCGGCGAGCGGGAGCCCGACGACGGCCGCGTCGTCGATGTCCTCGTGCGAGCGCAGCACCGCCTCGACCTCCGTCGGCGACACGTTGAAGCCGCCGGTGATGATGAGTTCCTTCACGCGGTCCACGATGGTGGTGAAGCCGTCGGCGTCGACCGTCACGAGATCCCCGGTGCGCAGCCATCCGTCCGGCAGCAGTACCGCCTCGGTCTCCTCGGGCGCGTTCCAGTAGCCCTGGAACACCTGCGGCCCGGCCAGGAGCAGCTCGCCGCGCTGGCCGGGCTCGACCACACACGACGGGTCATCGGGATCCACCACCCGCATGCGGGTGCTCGGGAACGGGATGCCGATGGTGCCGGTGCGCCGCGACGGGTGGAAGGGGTTGCCCAGCGCCACCGGGGCACACTCCGTCAGCCCGTAGCCCTCGACGAGCAGCCCGCCCGCGACCGACTCCCACAGCGCCACGATGTCGTCGGTGAGGTTCATCGCGCCCGAGATGCAGAACCGCGCGGAGCGCAGGCTGATGCCGCGCTCCATCGCCCGGCGCGCCGTCTTCTCGTAGATGGGCGGGACGGCGCAGTACACGGTCGGCGGGGTGCGGCGGGCGGCGTCGAGGACCATGTCGGCGTCGAAGCTGGGGAACAGCACGATGCGGGCTCGTTTGAGGATGCCGAAGGTCAGGTACAGGGTCATGCCGAACGCGTGGAACATGGGCAGCACGGCGTAGATGACCTCGCGGCCGTCGACGGCGTCGTGCATCCACGCCGCGCCCTGCAGCGCGTTGGCGTAGAGGTTGCGGTGGGTGAGGACGGCGCCCTTGGCGCGGCCGGTGGTGCCGCTGGTGTACTGGATGACCGCGACGTCGTCGACGGCTGGTCGCGGATGGGCGGGATCCACCGCCGGGCCGCGGAGCAGGTCTTCCCAGGGGATGGTGCCCGGGGCCGGCTGGGTGAGGCGGTCGCGGGTGGCGCGGAGCTTCGGCACGGGCAGCTGCAGGGCGAGCCGCTTGACCGTCGGGAAGGCGCGCAGCAGGTTCACCGCGACGATGTGCTCCACCTCGATGTCGGCGGGCTGCTGCCGGATCTTCGCCACGGCCGCGTCCCAGGCGATGACCACGCGCGCGCCGTGATCCTCGAACAGATGCCTCAGCTCACGCGACGTGTAGAGCGGGTTGTGCTCGACGACGATCGCGCCCAGCCGCAGTGCGGCGTAGAACGCGACGACGTGCTGCGGGCAGTTGGGGAGAATGAGGGCCACACGGTCGCCCGCGCGGACGCCGAGCCGGCGCAGCCCCTCGGCGGCCCGCGCGATCTGGTCTCCGAGGGCGCGGTAGGTGGTCTCGCGGCCGAAGAATTGGAGCGCGACGCCGTCGCCGCCGCGCTCGACGGCGTCCTCGCACATCTCCACCAACGAGGTGGTGGGGATCTCGATGTCTGCCGGGACCCCCGGCTGGTAGTGCTGCACCCAGGGGCGGTCGTCGGTCATGGGGTCCATCCTGTCAGGACCCCCGGGCGGGTCAGCCGTCGAGGTCCATGTCGCCGGCGAAGTGGCGGAACTGCTCCTTCGTGGCGTGCATCTCCCACAGTCGCTCGGCCAGGACGGTGGGGTCCTTGCGGGGATGGCCCTCGATGATGCCGCCGGGGATGATCAGCTGCGTCACGTGGATGTTGTCCGGCTTGAGGGCGTCGTGCAGCATCTGCCCCAGCGCCGACTCCCCCGCGAACGCGACCGACGTGCCGGCGAACTTCGCCACCGGGCGCACGGCGCTGCCGCCGTTGACCAGCAGGATCGTGCCGCCGCCGCGGAAGCGCATGTGCTGCATGACGTGGTGGATCGCCACCAGCGGGCCGTAGACGGAGAACTCGATGGCCGGCTGCAGGTCGTCGACCGTGGTCTCGAGCACGGGGCGCAGGAACTCCTTGGCCGGCAGCGGGCTGTACTGGAGCACGTCGATGGGGCCGAGGTCCGCGGCAGCGTCGTCGAGCGCAGCCCGAAGGGAGTCGTGGTCGCGGACGTTGGCCGCATACCCGCGCGCGGTGATCCCCTCGCCGGCGAGCTCGTCGGCCAGGGCGTGGACGCGGTCCGCCGTGCGGGAGATGAGCGCCACCGCGAATCCCTCCCGGGCGAAGCGCCGGGCGGTCGCGGCGCCGAGTTGCGATCCGGCACCGATGATGGCGAGCGTGGGCATGGTGACCTCCTGTGGTCGTCGTCGACTACCCACCGAGCCTATCGACTACCGCCCCGCTCCCGCCGGGCGGGCAGCCATCACGCCGCCACCGGGGACCGGTCAGACGCTGTGGTCGTCGAGGCGGAACCCGATCTTCAGCCCGACCTGGTAGTGCGCGACCTTGCCGTCGGCGATGTGACCGCGGATCTCCGCGACCTCGAACCAGTCCAGGTGCTGGATGGTCTTCGACGCGCGGGCCACGGCGCCGTCGATGGCCTGCTGCAGCCCCTCGGACGAACTCCCGACGATCTCGATGACCTTTTAGGTGTGATCGCTCATGAGAACCCCTTCGTTCAGCGGTGGGAATCCACCGGTCGATCTGTTCCACAGTAGGCGAGGTGGGGCCGCTCCGCAGGCGTCGGGCTCAGCGGCGCGGTCGGTGTCGCGGCGACGGGTCGGCAGACAGTCCGATGGTCGCCCAATCAGCCCAGGGTCAGGGACACGAGGACGGCCAGGGCGTCGTCGACGCGATGCAGCGGCACCAGCAGGTGGTCGTGGTGGCGGCCCGCGATGACGTTGCAGCTGATCCCTGACCCCGCGAGCGCGCCGCTCACCGCGGCAGTCAGACCGACGGCGTCGAGGGCCGAATGGACCGTCAGGGTGATCCAGCCGGCCACGTAGTCGTAGTCGAGCCCCAGCGCGTCGGCGTCGTCTTGGCGGAGCACGAGGCTGAGCCCCTCCTCCTCGACGACGCTCGCGAGGGCGTCGTCGACTCCGCGACCGCCGTCGCTCGTCACGAAGACGTAGCGACCGGGCCGGACCGCCGGGGCGAGGGTGGCGAGGAGCTTGGGGAGGTCGGCTTGAGCCTGATTCATGGGTGGTTGCCTCCTCGCGGGGCCCTGGCGGAATGAGCCTGGGCCAAGTCTCACGGGCATTATCGCGCGCCAACTCGCCCATTCGGGGGTTGGGACCAGCGGCAGGCTCATTCGTCCTCGACGACCCGCGAGTCAGGCTCGTCCGCGCCCCGCAAGACGCGTGTCAGGCTCAACCCAGGGCGGCCGACGGTGGGCGCCGGGCGGGCCGTGGACCGAGCGGGCGCCCCACCCGAGTACCCTCGACCGTTATGGAACCCGGGGTCGAGTGGGTCCGGGACTACCCGGAGGCTGAGCTGAAGCGCATCTTCGGCGCACCCACCTTCTTCCGGGGCCGCAGCTACCACGAGTCCGGCCACGTCAAGGATCTGCACGTCGCCGACGGCTACTGCCGCGCCCTGGTCACGGGCAGCGGCCGCCAGATCTACGAGACCGAGGCCGAGCGCACCGGCCGGCGGCTGCGCACCTACTGCACGTGCCCGCTGGGCCACTCGTGCAAGCATGTGGTCGCGATCATGCTGGAGGCCCGTGCCCACGTCGACGCAGCCTTCGGCCCGGCGCCGTCATGGGAGGACCAGCTCGCCCCCCTGATCGCGGGGACCGATGCTCGGGCGTCCGCCGGCCGCAGACTCGCGCTCCAGTTCGCCGTCGCGGCGACGACCTACACCGGCACCCCCCGCATCACGCTCCAGCCGCTGCGGGAGGGCAGCCGCACGCCATGGGTGAAGACGGGCGCCACATGGGGCGACCTCATCCAGGCCTACCGGTCCCCCGACCTCAACCAGCCGCAGCGCGGCGTGCTCGCGCAGATCCACCAGCTGAGCCCGGACGGCGGCTACGGCTACGGCATCGCACCCACCCTCGATCTGGCCGGCCTCGGACCGCTGGTGTGGCCCCTGCTGCAGCGGGCCGCCGCGCTCGGCGTGGAGCTGCTGGCCGGCGAGGGCCTCCGGTCGGTGCGTATGGCCGACGGCGCCGCCACGGTCACGCTCGACCTCGCCCGCGACGACGACGGCACCATCCACGCGCGCCCCCAGGCCTCCGTCCTGCCGGCGGGGGCCCCCGGGCGCCTCCTCCTGCTCGGTTCCCCCGCCCACGGCCTCGGCCACCTCGACGGCGGCACGCTCACGCTCTGGGCGCTGGCCGCTCCCCCGCCCGACGGGCTCGACCGCCTCATCACCGACGGCCACACCGTCGACATCCCCGCCCACGACGCCGGCCGCTTCCTGTCCCTCTACTACCCCGCGCTGGCCCGCTCGGGCGCGGTCGGCTCGGTGGACGGATCCGTCGAGCCGCCAGACCTCAGCCCGCCGCGGCTCCACCTGACTATCCGCCACCGGCCCCCGCATGTCGCCACCCTGACCTGGGGTTTCATCTATCCGTCACCGGTGCCCGGCGGGGCGCCGACGGTGCTGCCCCTGGACCCGGCGCCCGACGGCCCGCCCCGTGACCACGCCGCCGAGCAGCGACTCTCCGACCATGGGGCCCGGTTGCTGGGCGCCCATCCCGCCCTGCTCGGCACCGGCAGGCAGCCCCTCCTCGCCACCGCGGAGCTGGCCGGCATGGCGCTGGCCACGTTCCTCATCGAGACCCTCCCCGACCTGCGCGCGGCCGGGGTCGACGTCGTCGAGGTGGGCGACGCCGCAGACTACGCCGAGGCTGACGAGGCACCGGTCATCCACCTCAGCACCGACGACGGCGCCCAGCGCGACTGGTTCAACCTCCACATCACCGTCACCGTCGACGGACAGGACGTCCCCTTCAACCAGCTGTTCGCGGCGCTCGCCGCGGGCGACGAGGCCCTGCTGCTCGACTCCGGCACATGGTTCAGCCTCGACATCCCCGAGTTGCACGACCTGCGCCGCCTCATCGAGGAGGCCCGCGACCTCGTCGACCCCGACAGCCCCGGCACTCTGCGGCTCAACCCGTTCCAGGCGGGCCTGTGGGAGGAACTCGTCGGCCTGGGCGTCGTGGCGCGGCAGAGCCGACGCTGGCGCGAGGCGGTCGAGCGCCTCCTCCCCGACGGCGACCGTCAGGATATTCCTGTGCCAGCGGGCCTGCGCGCCGACCTGCGCCCCTACCAGGAACGCGGCTTCCGGTGGCTGGCGGCGCTGTGGGACGCCGGCCTCGGCGGGGTGCTCGCCGACGACATGGGGCTCGGCAAGACCCTGCAGACCCTCGCCCTGCTCGAACGCGCCCGCGCGGACGGCCAGCTGGAGGGCGCCCCCGTGCTGGTCGTCGCGCCCGCGAGCGTCGTCGGCACCTGGCTCGACGAGGCGGCCCGGTTCGCCCCCGAACTGCGGGTCGTCGCGATCACCGCGACCGGGCGCAAGCGCGGCGACGACGTCGCGGCCGCCGTCTCCGGCGCGCACGTCGTCGTCACCTCCTACACGCTGCTGCGGCTCGAGGACGCCGAGTACCGCGCCCTGACCTGGAGCGGGCTGATCCTCGACGAGGCGCAGTTCGTCAAGAACCACCGCTCCCGGACCTACCAGGCCGCCCGCCGGCTCGGCGCCCCCTTCACGCTCGCCATCACCGGCACGCCGCTGGAGAACTCGCTGATGGATCTCTGGTCGATGCTGTCGCTGTCGGCGCCCGGGCTGTTCCCGAAGCCGGAGCAGTTCACCGAGCGGTACCGCAAGCCCATCGAGGTCGAGCGCGACCGCGCCGCCCTGGAGACGCTCCGCCGCCGCATCCGGCCCTTCGTGCTGCGCCGCACCAAGCGGGAGGTCGTCCAGGAACTGCCGGAGAAGATCGAGCAGCTCCAGCGCATCGACCTGACCCCGGCGCACCGCAAGGTCTACGACCGCTACCTGCAGCGCGAGCGCCAGCGGGTCCTCGGCATGCTCAACGACCTGGACCGCAACCGCGTCGCCATCTTCCGCGCCCTGACCATGCTGCGGCAGCTGGCCCTCGACCCGGTCCTCGTCGACGCCGTCGACGACGCCCACATGCACGGCCGCTCGGCCAAGGTGACCTCGCTGGTGGAGCAGATCACCGAGCTGGCCGCGGAGGGACACCGGGCGCTGGTCTTCAGCAGCTTCACCGGCTACCTCGCGCTCGTGCGCGAGGCGCTTGACGAGGCGGGCGTCGGCTACGTGTATCTCGACGGGCGCACCCGGGACCGGCCGGCGCGGATCGCCCGCTTCCGCGAGGGCGACGACCCCGTGTTCCTCATCTCGCTCAAGGCCGGGGGGTTCGGCCTGACGCTCACGGAGGCGGACTACGTGTTCGTCCTCGATCCGTGGTGGAACCCCGCGGCGGAGAACCAGGCCATCGACCGGACGCACCGCATCGGCCAGACCCGCTCGGTCAACGTCTACCGGATGGTGTCGGTGGACACCATCGAGGAGAAGGTGGTGGCGCTGCAGGAGCGCAAGCGCGACCTGTTCACCTCGGTCGTGGACTCCGGGTCCTTCTCCTCGGGCCGCATCACGGCCGCGGATATCCGCGGGCTGTTCGAGGGCTGAGGCCCCCGGGTCACGTCTGGCCGCCCGGCGACGGCTCGTCGACCCTGGCCTCGTCGAGGTCGGCCAGCACATCGAACAGCCGGCCGCCACACCGGATGCCGGTCACGGCCGCCGCGCCGACGAAGTCCGGGACCGGTTGCGCCTGCACGGCGCCCGACTCCTGGTCGGGGCGGAGGCCCAGCAGGATGCGCAGCATCTCGAAGGGGGTGGCGGCCGCCCACGCCTGCGGGGAGCAGGAGGTGGGGTAGGGGACCGGAACGGGCTGGTCGGCCCGGCCGAACCCGCCGAACAGCTCGGGCAGGCGCCCGTCGAACGCCTCCAACGCGTCGAGGAGCCCCCGCACGAGCCGGAGCGCCTCGGCGCGGCGCCCGTAGCGCTGCATCCCCGCGGCGGCGATGACGGAGTCGTGGGGCCACACCGAGCCGTTGTGGTAGCTGATGGGGTTGTACCGCGCCGACTCAGCCGACAGCGTGCGCAGGCCGAACCCGGTGAACATGTCGTCGGCCATGAGCCGCGCGACGACCGCCTCCGCGTGGTCGTCGTCGACGATGCCGGACCACAGGCAGTGGCCGATGTTCGACGACACCACCTCGAGGCGGCGCTTGTCGGCGTCCAGTCCCATGGCGTAGCACTCGAGGTCCGGCGCCCAGAAGGCGTCGTGGAACCGCTCCTTGAGGGCGGCGGCCCGCGACCGGAGCTCTCCCGCGTCACGTCCCCCACCCAGTGCCTCGCCCAGGTCCGCGGCCGCCAGCAGCGCCGCGTAGCAGTACCCCTGCACCTCCGCCAGCGCGATCGGGGCGCGTGCCTCCGCCCCGGAGCGGTGGCTCATCGAGTCGGTGCTGTCCTTCCATCCCTGATTCAGGAGCCCCCGGTCGCTGCTGCGCCGGTACTCGACGAACCCGTCGCCGTCGAGGTCCCCGTCGCCCAGGATCCACTCGACGGCGGCGTCGACGGCGGGCTTGAGCTCGCGCAACACCGCTGTCCCGACCCCCCACCGCAGGGCCTCACCGGCCAGGACGACGAAGAGGGGGGTGGCGTCCACGGAGCCGAAGTAGATCCGGCCGCCGCCGAGGGCCAGCGACTCGTCGACGCCGAGGCGGACCTCGTGGAGGATGCGGCCGGGCTGCTCCTCCGTCATCGGGTTGTAGCGGCGGCCCTGCCGTCGCGCCAGGGTCCGCAGCGTCCCCATGGACAGGTCGGGCGCGTAGGGCATCATCATGTGGCTGGTCAGCAGCGAGTCGCGGCCGAAGAGGGCCATGAACCAGGGCGCGCCCGCCGCGACGACGTCGTCGCCGGGGTGTTCGGGGTCGACGATGCGCAGGGCGCCGAGGTCGCGCCGGCTGGTGCGCAGCGCGGCATCCAGGACGGGGTTGCCCACCGAGACGCTCGCCGTCGCGTGGCGCCAGCTGCGCATCCGCTTCGCCGGGGCGGCGGCCTCCAGCGGCTGACCCACCGGGAACGGCGGGCCAGGCGGGGCGCCGTCGCCGCTGGTGGTCACCTCGACGGTGGCCCGCCAGGTCCCCTTGGCCGGCACCAGAACCTGGAAGAGCAGCACGCCCGGGGCGACACGGGCGTCCGGCGACGCCACCCGCACCAGGCGACCCTCCGCGGCGCCGTCGGCGGCCAGGCGGAACGTCAGCTCGCCGGCGGCGGCGTCGGAGGTGATGGCCAGCGCCCGGACCGGGCGTCGCTCCTTGACCTCGAAAAGATCGGCGAAGTCGGCCTCGACGTGAAGCGAGAGATCGAGGCCCGCGGTCTCCGTGCCGAAGTTCGTCACGGCGAGGTCCTCGCGCATCCCGTGCCCCACCATGCGGTGCCGCTCGACGACGAGCGTCGGCTCGACCTGTCCGGGGCGCGCGGGGGCGCGGCCCACGAAGCGGCACTCGTAGGGCTCGGGCGCGACCACGCCGAGCGGCTCCACCTCCTGGCCATCGACCCGCAGTTCCCAGCGGGACACAACCCGGGTGTCGCGGACGAACAGCCCGTCCGCGTGATGCGGGTGCATGTCGCCGTTAGGGCGCGACGTACTGAACGACGATCCCTCCACCACCGTCACGGTCTCCGCGGGCCGGTGCACGGGGCCGAGGCCCAGGGGTCGGCGTGGGTCCTCCTGGATCGTCGCCGTGGTGGTCCACCTGGTGTCGGACGACAGGGTCATCATGGCGTCACTCCTCCCGCACTGCCGCGTCGTGACCCTAAAAGCCTACGGTGGTATGAATGGAGGCGAGTGGACCGCGACGATGTGCGTCCCCGGCCAGGGTCGTCGGCCGCGGCCAGGAAGGAGCCGGCATGTCGCTCGAGACCGAAGGCGCTCTCACCCCTGTTCCGCTGCGCATCGGTGTGGTGGCGCCGCCGTGGTACCGGATCCCGCCATCCGCGTACGGCGGCACCGAGGCGGTCGTCGCCGCTCTCGTCGATCAGCTCGTCGCCCGCGGCCACCACGTGACGCTGGTGGCGTCGGGCCCTCCCGGCACCGCCGCGCAGCGCTATGTGCGGGTCTTCGCCGAGCCGCCGTCCGACCTGCTGGGGATCAGCATCGCCCCGGAGCTCATCCAGGCCCTCGAGTCGCGGCGAGCGCTGCCCGACGAGGACGTCGACCTCGTCCACGACCATTCCGCCGCGGGGCCGCTGCTGGCGGGCGCCGGCGCGCGGCCCACCGTCGTCACCGTCCACGGCACCGTCGACGGCGTCAACGGCGATCTGCTCCGGCGACTGGGCGGCTCGGTCCATCTCGTGGCGATCTCGGACGCGCAGCGGCGCCTGGCGCCGGACCTCAACTGGGTGGGGACGGTCCACAACGCCGTCGACGTGGCCAGCTTCCCCCTCCGGAGGGACAAGTCGGACGACGTCGTGTGGCTGGGGAGATTCAGCCCTGACAAGGGCGCTCACGTCGCGATCGAGGTCGCGGCACGGGCCGGTCGCCGGCTCATCCTCGCCGGCAAACTCAACGACGCCGCCGAGCGGTCCTACTTCAGGGAGGAGATCCGGCCGCTCCTGGGGCCCGGGGTCCGTTACGTGGGCGAGGTCGACGCCGAGCAGAAGCGTGACCTGCTGGCCGGCGCGTCCTGCCTGCTGTTCCCGATCCAGTGGGACGAGCCGTTCGGCATGGTGATGGCCGAGGCGCTGGCGTGCGGCACCCCGGTCATCTCCACACCCCGCGGCTCGGTGCCGGAGGTCGTGCGGCACGGCGAGACGGGCTTCGTCTGCGCGTCGGTGGACGAACTCGTGGCCGCCGTGATCGCCGCAGACAGCATCGATCCCGATGCCTGCCGTGCCGATGCCGAGGCCCGGTTCGACCTGCCCGTGATGGGCGCCGGTTACGAACAGGTGTACCGGCAGCTTCTCGATTCACTTGCGTGAGGTGCATCTCGTGCAAGGCTGGGACCATGAGCATGGACGCGCTGGACGGCAACATCGACGGCATCGAGGATCTGGACCAGGAGGAGATCGCGGACGCCGAGCACCCCTACGGCGAGGTCACTGCTGAGGACCTCGGGACGGACGACCTCATCGACGACGGCGCGGACGCCGCGGCGATGGTGCCGGACGGCGGTCCGGTCCCCGTCGACCGGGCGATGCACTTCGACGATCTCACCCGCGAGGAGACGATCGAGGACCGCCTTGCGCAGGAGGAGCCCGACCCCGCCGCGCAGACGACCTTCGGCGAGTAGTCGGCCAGCAGATGGCCCGCATCCTGATGGCCGGGGCACCGGCGTACGGCCTAGCCATGCCCTCGCTGCCGTTCGTGCGCGCTCGTGGACGCCGGCCACGAGGTGGACTACGTCATGGGCGAGGCCTTCCGGGACCGGGTCGAGGCCGCAGGAGCCACGTTGGTGCCGTTCGGGCCACGGGAAGCGATCACCCGCCCCGCGCAGCTGGCGCTCCAGGGGCGCCGGCTCTTCCGCGCGCTGAACGCGAGCATTCGCCGGCTGGCGCGGCACTACGACGCAGTCGTCGCCGGCGGTCTCAACCCCGAGATCCCTGATCTGCAGCGCGAACTCGACCGCCCCGTGATCAACCTGTCGCCGGTCTTCTTCCAGAACGACCGGGTGATCGCCCACCTGGCCCGGATCAGCACCACCCTGCCGGGCCCTGCGCGCCGGCTGATGGCCTCCCCCGCCGCACGCCGCCGGCTGACGGCGGTCCTCGGGCCGCTGGTGTTCGGGTCACGCCCGCCGGACATCCTCGACCTGCTGCGGCCCATGTCATCGACGCTGAACATCTCGCCGGCGACCCGGCACTACCAGCCCTTCGCCGAGGACTTCGACGATCTGCCGTGCTACTTCGCCGGCCCGACGACCACCGCGTCAGCGCCCGACCCCACGTTCCCGCTCGACCGGCTCCGGGCCCACGACGGCCCCGTCGTCTACGCCACGCTCGGCACGGTCTTCAACCGCGACCTCGACTACTTCCGGGCCATCATCACGGCGTTCGCCGACAGCGACGCCCTCGTCGTGGTCACCACCGGCCGCGCCGAAAGCCTGCCGCAGCTCGGGGAACTACCCGGCAACGTGAACGCGCGGTCGTTCGTGCCGCAGACGGACGTGCTGCGCGAAGCCGACCTGTGCTTCACGCACGGCGGGTTCGGCAGCACGACCGACACGGTTCTCGCGGGCGTCCCCGCCGTGTTCACTCCCATGGGCGCCGACCAGTTCTTCAACGCCCACCGGATGGAGGAACTCGGCGCGGGCCGGGTCCTAGGGAGGGCCGACGTCACGCCGTCGGGCGTGCGCCGCGTGGCGGACGCCCTGCTCTCCGGGGCGCGCCCGGCCGGGCTGGCGACGCTGAAGGAGTCCTTCGACCAGGCGCCGGGGCCCGCCGGGGCGGTCCGGGAGATCGAGCGGGTCCTGGCCTAGGGAAACGCTGATTAATCGGCGAGCCTGGGATTTGATGGGCCGGCCTGGTCTGTCGGGGTGGATGGTTGATCAGTGGGTGTTGAGCCGGGTCAATGACGTGTTGGCTAGGTAGAATGCTGGTTGT
>NZ_CAXWGV010000020.1:0-15515 GCF_964266725.1 Tessaracoccus sp. O5.2
GGGCCTCCCCACGTATGTCGGAAAGGCCAGACAGGACGCCCCTGTCCGGCAACCCACGAATCGTTGCGCGGCGAGGCCCCGGCCTGCCAGAGCCTCACCCCCGATCGGGGTCACCCATACCGTCTAGCATCGCAGTACGCCGTGCCCCGTCGGGCCGCGTGACGACCTCACCACCAGGAGGATCGATGACAGTTGGCGATCACCGAAACGCCTCGCGCCGGGGCAGTTCATTCAGCGGCTGGGTCATGATCCTGATCGGACTCCTGGCAGGCATCGTGCTGGCCGCGGCCGCGGGCGTGTTCCTCCTCGGCATCAGATGGGCGACGCCGATGGAGGCGCTGTCGGTCATCAGCGCCAGCCCGAGCGTGTCGCCGTCGCCGACGGCGGACGACTCGACAGCCGAGACCGGTGATGTCTCCGCGGCATGCGTCAGGGCGGCGGAGTACAACCTCGTGGTCGACGAGGCGCTCGAAGAGCTCGCGACGGGGGCGGAGTCCCAGGACGCCCGCGCACTCCAGGAGACCCTGGACCGGCTCCAGGAAGCCCGCGAGACGGCCGACGGGGCCTCCGAGGAGTGCCTGGCCCAAGCCGGGAAGACCCCGCGGACCAATCAATCGGCCTCTCCGGATCCCAGTCAGTCGGACTCTCCTGATCCCAGCCGGTCGGCCTCTCCGGAGCCCAGCCCCAGCACCACGCCATGAGCGACGCACCGGCACCGGTCGAGGTGGAGCCGCGCCGCGGGTTCACGGCGAAGCTCTGGTACGGCTACGCCCGCGTGCTCGTCGCGCTGCGCTGGGTCATCGTCCTCGGGTGGACGGTGGCTGCCGTCGCCGCCATGGTGTTTCTCCCGCCGATGCAGGGCTCCGCGAACGACATCGAAGCGCTGGGGGCCAACGACGAGAGTTTCGCCGCCGAGAAGCGGTCGCTGGAGCTGTTCGGGTTCCCCCTCCTCAGTCGAGCGGCGATCGTGCAGCGCAACCCGGAGGGCCTGCCCCCGCTGGTCCAGGCCGAAGCCGTCATGCGTGGCATCGCCATCAATCAGGGCCAGTACGAGACGGAACTCCTCGGAGCCATCCCGGTGCCCAACGCTGAGGGGGCGTTCCCCGGCGCCGGCGAGGCGAACACGACCGTCGTCACCTTCCTCTTCGCCGACCCCACGCTGAACTTCTTCCAGCAGACCCAGATCGTCGAGGACTTCGCAGCCGAACAGCTCACGGACGAATCAGACGCCTACGTGGGCGTCACCGGTTCCATCCCTGCCCGCGCCGCCCAGGGCAAGGTCCTGAACTCCTACGTCCACATCGTCGAGGTGGTGACCGTCCTCGCGGTCCTGACGATCGTGGCCCTCACGTTCGGCTCGTTGATGGCGCCGGCCCTGACGCTGCTCTCCGTGGGCGCCGCGGTGTTCGTCACGCTCGGCGTCTCCGGGTGGGCGGCGACGATCATGGACGTGTCGATCCCGGCCGATCTCAGGCCCTTGATCGTCGCCCTGCTGCTCGGCATCGTCACCGACTACTGCATCTTCTACCTCTCCGGTCTGCGGGCACGGCTCCGGGAAGGCCACGATCGCCTCGAGGCGGCCCGGTTGGCTACCGCATCCGTCACGCCGATCGTCACGGTCGCCGGTGTCACGGTCGCGGCGGGGACGGCCTCGCTGCTGGTCGCCGAGTCCCCGCTCTTCAGCGGGTTCGGGCCGGCGCTCGGGCTCACCGTCCTGACCGGGCTCGTGGTGGCGGTCACCCTCGTGCCGGCCCTGATCGCCATTCTCGGTCGTGCCGCCTTCTGGCCGCGACAGCTCGTCGCCGAGCCTGCAATGGTGCGCCGACGTCCCTCCCTGCTCACCCGCGCTGTGGCGCACCGCGACTCCGCTTTCGTCATCGTGCTGCTGTGCGTGGCGGGGTTGGGCGCGGCCGCCTATCAGGCGCGCCACCTCGACCTCGGCCTCGGTTTCGTCCAGTCCTTGCCTGAGACCACCAGCGCCCAACGCGCGGCAGAGGCCGCCGGCAAGGGCTTCGCCCCGGGCATCATCTCCCCGACCGAGATCGTGCTTGAAGGAGCGGGTGTGGGGGAGAGGGCCGACGAGGTTGCCCAGCTCGGCGAGGCCCTCAAGAGGCAGCCCGGGGTGGCGGGAGTGATCGGCCCCGGCGACCTCCCGGCCGCAGACGACGTCGGTGCGTTCACCGCGGAGTCGGGCGACGCCGTTCGCTTCCTCCTCATCCTCGACAGCACGCCGCTCGAGGCGACGGCGATCGAGACCCTCGGTCGCGTCGAGGTGGCTCTGCCGCAGCTCGCCGCCGACGCCGGCCTCGGCGAGGTCACCACATCCGTGGCCGGCGACACCGCTCTCGCCTCGGGGATCATCGCGGACACGGCTAACGACCTGATCCGGATCGGCCTCGTGGCGCTCGCCGTCAACCTGGTCCTGCTGGTCATCTTCCTGCGGGCGCTGATCGCCCCCCTGTACCTCCTCGCGTCGAGCGTCCTCGCGCTTGGGGCGACGATGGGTCTGTCGGTGCTGTTCTTCCAGGACTACCTCGGGCAGGACGATCTCACCTTCTACGTCCCGTTCGCGGTGTCGGTGCTGCTGCTGTCCCTCGGCTCGGACTACAACATCTTCGCCGTCGGCCACGTCTGGCAGGAGGCCCGCAAGCGGCCGATGCGGGAGGCCCTCCTCGTCGCCACGCCGGAATCCACCCGCGCGATCACCTCCGCGGGCCTCGCGCTGGCCGCCAGCTTCGGGCTTCTCGCCCTCGTCCCGCTGAGACCGTTCCACGAGCTCGGCTTCCTGCTGGGCGTCGGCATCCTCATCGACGTGTTCATCGTCCGCGCCCTGCTTGTCCCGTCACTGATCACGCTGGTGGGGCCGCTGAGCAGCTGGCCGTCAGGCATCCTGCGGCGCGAGAGGCGGACTCGGGTCAGGACAGCACGTGGACGTTCCTGACGGCGGTCCCGCGCCCACGCACGGCGGCGCCTCCCCCGCTGCGCCGGCGGCGCGGCGACGCCTGCGATGGCGCGTGCTCGACTGGGCGATCGGCGCCCTCGGCATGCTCGGCCTCGTCGCACTCGGGCTGCTCCTGTTCTGGCTGTCGATCACGCGGCCGGTCGACGAGTCAGTCGTCCCGCCGCCCGCCGGGGCCTCGACGTCGCCGACAGCCGAGCCCCTCGTCGAGGTGACCCCGCCCCCGAATCTCGCCGAGAACGAGGTGTGGCTGGGGGATATCTCCCTCACTGCCGGGTCCGTCATCGCCGCGGGGACCCCGCTCCGTGACGTCATCGGCACCGGCACCGACGTCACGTCCGGGCCGGACGGACTCGTCGCCCGACACCTCGAGCTGACGGCCACGGTCCCGTTCCACGTCGTGGCCGAGGAGATCGGCCCGGACGCGAGGCTGAGCGCCGCCAAGAATGGTGAGGTACGCGTCGACACGGAGGTGGAGGCCCTTGGGCGGAGCCTCCCCGTCGGGGCCACCGGCACCGTCACGGTGGTGGGTGGCACGCTGGTCATGGTGCCGACCACCATCGACATCGGGGGGCCGCAGTTCCTCGCCGAGCTGCTGGGGAGCGTGGTGCGCGAGCTGATCACGTTTGAGCACCGCATCGAAGGCCTGCCCGACGGGGTCGTCCTGCGGAGTGTGGAGGTCGTCGACGGCGGCTTCCGCGCCCATCTCACGGGAGACGACGTCCGCCTCGTCCAGTGAGGAGTTGGGGGTGGGGGTCGCGTCAGGTTTCGCTCGCTGGGGTCGTGCCAGTCTCGTTCGCTGAGGCCTCGGTCCGTAGCACCCGGGCGAGTCTCGAAGCCGACGCCACCCCGTTCGCTGAGGTCGCGGCCGACGGCGGAGCCGTCCGAATGAGTCTCGAAGCCGACGCTCTCCCCGTTCGCTGAGGTCGCGCAATACCGTTCGCTGAGGTCGCGCCCGGTGCGCAGCATCCGGGCGAGTCTCGAAGCCGACGCTCTCACCGTTTGCTGAGGTCGCGCCCGGTGCGCAGCACCCGGGCGAGTCTCGAAGCCGACGCCGCAGGCGTCGATCCCTTGACCCCATCCTCTGAAGGTGCGGGGAGCCGTGACCCGTCGCTCGGGCGGCCCTTGTCGCCGGGTGTTCTGTTCGGCTGACAGCGCTGCGGGGGCCGGGTAGTCGAGGCCGCCCGAGCGTCGGCTCCCGTCTCCCCACACTGGTCCCGACGGTGGCGTGGCCGGGTCCGGGTGCGTGCCGGCGGGGCGGCCCTGGCACAGGTTCGTCTAGGCGGGACGCCAGTTGGGTGACCCTCGGGTTGGGCATCACTGCGCGCAGCCGCCCCACCGTCCCACCCCCTCGCGGGATTCCCCATCGACGCTGAGGTCGCGCCTGCCTCGTTCGCTGAGGTCGCGCCCGACGGCGGAGCCGTCCGGGTGAGTCTCGAAGCCGACGCCGCAGGCGTCGATCCCCCAACCCCGCTCGCTGCGGTCGTGCCAGTCTCGTTCGCTGAGGTCCTGCCAGTTTCGTTCGCTGAGGTCGCGCCCGACGGCGCAGCCGTCCGGGCGAGTCTCGAAGCCGACGCCGCAGGCGTCGATCCCCCTGGGTGCGGGTCAGGTGCCGTCGCCCCAGATGTGGGCGGAGCGGTGGATGAGGTCGTCCAGGTCCGGCCGGTCGGCATCGGACGAGTCCGTGTCTGGCGGGTCGACTTCCGCTGGGTCGGTGTCTGGCGGGTCGTCGTCTGGGCAGGGTGGTGTCCCGGCGCGGATCTGTTGGAGTCGGAAGCGTCGGTGTTGCCGTGGGCGTCTGGCGGGATCGATGTGTCGGGGTGGGGTGAACCACGGCAGCCCGGTCACCGGATCCAGATCCACCTGCCACTGCGAGGCCTCGGACTGCAACGGATCGGGCTCCACCAGGCGGTGATGGTGGGGACAGAGCAAGACCCCGTTTCCTAGCCGGGTCTCGCCGCCTTGCCACCAGGGGATGATGTGATGCGCCTCACAGCACGCCGGGGTGGCCGCACAGCCGGGGAATGCGCAGCCACCGTCGCGCTGCATCAGCGCTGCACGCAGGCCGGGAGTGAACGTGCGGTAGGTGCGGCCCACATCCAGCAGTCGGGATGGTCCGCCGAGGACGACGGGAATGATGCCGGCGTCGCAGGCGAGACGGCGGACCTCGCCGGCTGGCAGGCCGTCGACGTCGTCGACACCGATCAGGCCAACCCGACCGAGGCCGGTGGTGAGGGTGTCGAGGTCGAGGGTGACGTGTACCTGCGGCCGGTCCCCACCATGCCTGGGCAGCGTTCCGGTGTTGGCGGCTTTCTGGGTGAGCAGGACCAGCGCGTCCGCCCGGCGCGCGTCCCGGGACGCGGCCTCGCCGGTGGCGGTGTAGGTGGACGCGTCGGGCATCAACGCATCCAACTGCGCGCTCAGCAACGCCGCGCCCGCGACCGGCAACTGTCCGGTGATCCGTATGGAGCCGTGATGGTCCGGCGCCAGCCGCAGGAACCTGCCTCGATGCGCTGCCGCTTCCTCCCGGGCGAGACGCTTCGCATCGTCGGCATCTGATGCGTCGGGGTCGATGATCTCGACCAGCCGGGCGGCGAGGACCCGTAGTTCTGAGGGGCCCAAGGTATCGACGTGGGCGAGGATCTCCTGCTCGCAGCGGGTGAGCTCCGCCCGGGTGAGCCGGGCGGGGAGTTTCCGCAGGCCGGTGACGATGGCGTCGGCCTGCGCCAGCGAGATCGAGCCGTCGTTGAGGGCGGCGCCGATCAGCGGGAAGCGGTCGCACAGGTCCTGCGAGAGCCGGAGGCTGGCGGTGGCCTGGGCGGGGGTGGTGCGCACCGACTGCCGGACCTGGTCGATCACGGCCTCCGCCGCTGCGAGCTTTGCCTCATGGAGCAGGTGGAGGCGGAGTCCGGCGAGCTGGGCTTCTGCTTCGGTGACCGCGGCGACGAGGCCGGCAAGGCGGTCTGCGGGGGTGTCGTCGGTGGTGAGTGTCAGCGCGGCGTCCCAGAGTGCAGCGATGGATCGCTGCATCTGCTCGCGCATGGAATCACTCATGTGACCTATTCTGGCGGGGGCCACTGACAATTTTCGGATTTCCAAGGCCGGAAGATCGACGCCTGCGGCGTCGGCTTCGAGATTCGCCCGGACGGCTCCGCCGTCGGGCGCGACCTCAGCGAGCGGGGCACGCGCGACCTGAGCGAACGAGCCGCAAACCCCGCCGCCGCCGCCGCGCTCCGCCCTCCACCAGCACGACACGCCGTCGCACTGCCCCTTCAGTGCCCTGGACCGGCCTCGGGTGCGAGTGCGGCTGTTATTCGTGCTGGGGTTGGGGGATCGACGCCTTCGGCGTCGGCTTCGAGACTCGCCCGGACGGCTACGCCGTCGGGCGCGACCTCAGCGAGCGGGGTGGCGTCGGCTTCGAGACTCGCCCGGACGGCTCCGCCGTCGGGCGCGACCTCAGCGATCGGGTGGCGCGACCTCAGTGACGGGCGACGCGTCCCCAGGGGCGGGACCCCTCACGCGGCTGGTTCATGGCCGGCGCACAGGCGACACCCACCGGCGAAACAGGCCGGGTCACGAGGATCGGGGCAGACAACCTAGACAGGGATCCGCCCATGACCATGCTCCTCGACCGCCCCGATGCAGATGCGGTCCCACAGCCCATCCCGTCGCGCATGACCCGGGCACGGACCAGAGCGCAGATCCCCACCTGGTGGCGTGACGCCGTCGGCGCGGCTACCTGGAGCAGCATGCTGGTGGTCGTCGCCCTGTGGGTGGCAGGCGGGGGATTGCAAGATCTGACCGGCTGGGCGTCAGCCCTCACGAGCGTCGGCCGGTTGACGGGCCTTGTGTCGTCGGACCTGCTCCTCCTTCAGGTGCTACTCCTCGCTCGCATCCCCATGGTGGAGCGCGTGTACGGCCAGGACGAGCTGGTTCGGCGGCACCGTCTCGTGGGTTTCTGGTCGTTCTGGCTCATGGCGGCTCACGTCGTCCTGATCACGGTCGGCTATGCCACCACCGTCGCCATCAATCCGTTCGTCCAGCTGTGGGAGTTGACGGTCGACTACCCCGGCATGCTGCTGGCGGTGGCGGGCACCGTGGCGCTGGTCATGGTCGTCGTCACGAGCCTCCGGAGGGCCCGCAGCGCGCTGCGCTACGAGTCCTGGCACCTCCTGCACCTCTATGCCTACCTCGGGGTGGGGCTGGCGCTCCCGCACCAGCTGTGGACCGGTCAGGAGTTCCTGAACAGTCCGGTGGCGAAGATCTACTGGTGGACGCTCTGGGCGTCGGCGGCCGGGTCCGTCCTGGTCTTCCGAGTCGGTCTGCCCCTCTACCGCAGCGTGCGCCATGGCCTGCGCGTGGAGAGCGTGATCAGGGAGTCCGACGACGTGGTGTCTGTCACGGTCCGCGGCCGCGATCTCGATCGCCTCGATCCCCTCCCTGGCCAGTTCTTCAGTTGGCGTTTCCTCAACGGGCCCGGCTGGACGCGAGCGCACCCCTATTCCCTCTCTGCGGTACCCGCCGACGACACGATGCGGATCACGGTCAAGGAACTTGGCGACGGTAGTAGCGCGCTCGCCGACCTCACGCCGGGGACGCGGGTGCTGATCGAGGGGCCCTACGGTCGCCTCCACCCTGGGGTGCGGACCCGACGGAAGGTCACCCTCATGGCTGCAGGAATCGGGATCTGCCCCATCCGCGCGCTGCTGGAGGGGCTCCCGCAAGACCCCGGCGACGTCACGCTCCTCTACCGCGCACGCAGCGAGGCCGACCTGGCCATCACGAAGGAACTCGACGACCTCAGCCGCCGGACCGGCGCCCGCGTCGTCTATCTCCCTGGCCGGCGCATCCCACACCGGCCCACGTGGCTGCCCGAGGCCGCCGCCCACTTCAGCGATGCGGAGGCGCTGCGCCACCTCGTCCCAGACGTCGCGGAACACGATGTGTTCATCTGCGGAAGCGCCGCGTGGATGGACGCAGCGCGGGCCGCCGCCCTCGACTGTGGGGTGCCCGCCGAGCGGATTCACCTCGAGCGATTCAGCTGGTAGAGACCGACCGACAAGGAGTTACTCATGCGCAAGATTGTCACTGCCCTCATGGGCACCGTGAGCGGGCTGGTGCTGCTGTTCAGCTACTACACGAGCTCCGCGAACCAGGCTGCCTCGGACGGAGCGAGCGTCGAATCGACGGCTGGATCCAGCCAGTCGGTCGCCGGATCGTCGCCCGATGGCGGGTCAGCCGGTGACCAGTCGACGGCCGAGACCACCCACTCGTCCACCGACTCGACATCGGGGACATACACCGGCGATGCCGTCGACACGCGCTACGGCGCGGTCCAGGTCGAGATCACCGTCGAGGACGGGGTCATCACCTCCTCTGAGGCCGTCCAGTACCCGAACCGGGACCACCACGACCAGCGGATCAACGCCTACGCGGTCCCCGTCTTGAACGCCGCGGCCGTCGAGGCGCAGAGCGCGGACATCGATGCCGTGTCGGGAGCAACAGTCACGAGTCTCGCGTACGCCCAGTCGCTCCAGTCCGCCATCGACCAGGCGTTCCAGTGAGGCGGGCGCCGGAGTCGGCGCTGGCCGCGGTCGACCTGATGCCGCGGCGGGCGTTCGTCGCCCAGATCATGGGACTCCCGATCGCGTTCCACGTGCGCGGTCCCCTGGCGCGGGGCGCGGTCGTGGAGAACGCCGTCGAACGCGCGTTCGACGAGCTGCGTGCCGACGATGACCTGTTCAGCACGTGGAAGCCGGACAGCCCCGTGAGCCGCATCCGCGACGGGCGTGACTCACTCGACGACGCCCCGTTGCGGATCCGGCGAGTGGCAGCCCTCTGCGACGAGGCCCGGCAGCGGACCGGAGGCGCGTTCTCGGCCTGGCTGCCGGACGGCCATGGGGCGCGGCGGTTCGACCCGACTGGGCTGGTCAAGGGATGGGCGGTCGAGCAGGCGCTGAGAGGTGTCGTCGCCCGTCTGGACCCCCTCGGCGCCCACGACGTGCTCGTCAACGCCGGTGGCGACATCGCCGTCCATTGCTCGCGCACCGACACCCCGGACTGGGCGATCGCGGTGGAAGATCCGCGGGATCGTCGTCGAGTCGTCCAGCGGCTGGAGTTGCGAACGGGCGCGGTCGCGACGTCGGGAACCGCCGCGCGGGGCCGGCACATCACCGACCCGTCGACGGGGGAGCCGGCGAACAAGCTCCTGTCGGCCACCGTCATCGGGCCGGAACTCATGTGGGCCGACGTCTATGCCACAGCAGCCTTCGTGCTGGGACGCAGCGGGCTCGGCTGGCTTGCCACCCGTCCTGCGCACGCTGCCGTCCTCGTCGACCACGACGGCTCTGTCACCACGATTCGCGGTTGAGTCATGACCACGCGGCCGGCAACCAGGTAGGGCACCGCCGTCGGGGGCAGCACGAATAGCTGTCCGAGGCACCCGTCGGTGCCTCTCACGCGCTCGGCGGCGGAGTTCGACGGCGAGTCGTGCCAGGAAGGGGGTCGGCCAGGAAGGGGGTCGGCCGGGAAGGGGGTCGGCCGGGAAGGGGGTCGGCCGCCCCGGGCGCGCAAGGGAGGCCGCCGGGGGCGAGACGCCGGCCGTTTGGGTGGGTCCCGCGCAGCGCGGAAATTGCCTCTTGACACGGGTTCGGGTCAGGCGCATCCTGAGTCTGTACACGATTACGAAATCGTATACAACGGTCGCGGCGAAGGTGCCGCGCCGGAGCAGGAGGTAGACCCCGTGGCGGACTATTCGATCTGGATGCTGGAGTACTCGCACTGCCTGACGCAGCCCATGGGCTGCATCTTCTACGGGCAGTGGAACGCGGGCACTCGCCCCTTCCCGTACAGCTATGTCTACGTCGAGGGCGAGGGCCACAAGATCCTCGTCGACGTCGGGCACGACGACGAGAGCACCAATCGCGTCCTTTCCGAGCGCTACGACGTGATCGACTGGCAGCCGCCCGCCGCGGTGCTCGGGAAGATCGGCGTGCGTCCGGAAGACATCGACACGGTGGTCCTCACCCACGTGCACTACGACCACGCCGGGGCTGCGAGGCGCTTCCCCAACGCCACCTTCTACCTCCAGGAGAAGGATCTGTCGGGCGCCAAGTGGGCACTGGAGAACCGGCACCTGTTCGAGTCCATCATCGGCGCCATCGACCCCGACGACGTCCGGATGCTCGAGGAGCTCGCGGACCAGGGACGACTGACGCTGCTCGGCGGCGACGTCGAACTGTTCCCGGGTTTCGAGATCCACCTCGCCGAGGACACCCACACCTTCGGATCGCAGTACGTCGTCGTCAGGACCCGCGACGACGAGCCCTGGGTGATCACCGGCGACAACCTCTACAGCTACGAGAACGCCGAGGGCATCGGCCAGGACGGCGTCCCCGTCAGCATCGGTTTCGGCGGCGGAAGCTGCTGGAACACCCTCACCGCGATCCACGACATGCACGTCACGGCAGGCGACTCCAACCGCCTTGTCATCGCCCACGAGGGCGCCACGTTCGAGCGCCATCCCTCCCGTCTCTACCCAGACCACCTGTCCGTCGCGGAGCTGACCCTGGCCCCCGGCGTCGCCAGCCGACTCGCCTGACCGCACCCCCCCACCCACTCACCGAGGAGTACCCACCATGTCCACCCGTAAGTCCCTCCACCTCGCGACAGCCCTCATCGCCGTCTCCGGACTCGCCCTCACGGCCTGCTCGTCGGGGACGACGCCCTCCGAGACGACGCAGTCCGGGTCCCAGAGCGCCTCCGGATCCTCCAGCGCACCCGCCCAGGACGGCGACCGACTGTTGGGGATCGTCTCGATCACCGCGACCGACTCCAACAACGCGCGCGTCATCGCGGGAGCCACCGAGGCTGCGGAGGCAGCCGGCTGGAAGGTCGAGGTCGTCGACGCGCAAGGCAACGCGGACACCGCGAACGCGGCCATCAGGAACTTCGTCAGCAAGAAGGCGGACGCCGTCTTCGACCTCGTCTTCCCCGTCACCTCCCTGGGCGCCGGGCTCCAGGCCACCCAGGATGCCGGCATCCCCGTCGCCACCTGGGGTGGCGGACTGGGCGACGGCGTCGTCATGACGACCGGCGACGGCGCCCCCTTCGCGGAGCCCGCCACGCAGGCGCTGATCGATGACATGGGCGGCAAGGGATCCGTGTTGGCGCTCACCTACCGCACCGGCCAGGTGTGCCGCGACCGGGAGGGCGTCTTCGACGAGATGCTCAAGGAATACCCGGACATCACGGTCACCAAGAGCGAGGTGAACATCCCCGGCTTCCTGCAGGACGGTGCACGGCACGCCACGGCGTGGTTGGCCGCCCACCCGGAGGGGTCGGAGAACCTGGCCATCTGGGGATGCTGGGAAGATCCCACACTGGGCGCCATCTCCGCGCTGCAGCAGCAGGGACGCACCGACGTCCTCACCTACGGCATCAACGGCTCCAGCGCTGCGATCAAGGCAGTCCAGGACGGCACGCTCACCGCGACCGTCTACGAGGACGGCAAGGGCGAAGGCGCCAAGATGTTCGAGGTCGTCCAGGAGGCCATCGAGGCCGGAGACTCGTGGGAACAGCAGACCATCGACGTCCCCGGCATCCTCGTGACGGCCGACAACGTCGAGTCGTTCCTCGAGGACCATCCCGAAGCCCTGCAGTGATCGACGGATAGGACCAGACGACATGTCAGCGCCCGAGGCGACCACGGCCGGCGAACCGCTCCTGCGGGTCGACCGACTGACCAAGACGTTCGGTGGGGTCCAGGCCCTCAAGGACGTCTCCGTGACGATCCGCTCAGGGGTGGTCCACGGGTTCGTGGGAGCCAACGGCGCCGGTAAGTCGACGCTGATCCGGTGCCTGGCGGGGATCCACCGTCCCGACGCCGGGACGATCGAGCTCGACGGCGCGCCGGTGGAGATCCACACCGCCCTCGACGCATCGCGGTTGGGGATGGCGTTCATCCATCAGGAGATGAGCATCATCCCCGGCTGGGATGTGCTGAGGAACATGGCCCTGGGCATGCCCTACCGGACCCGGGCCGGTCTCATCGACTGGAAGGCCACCCGGCGCAGGGCTGAGATCGTCGCGGAGAAGGTGGGCATCCGGTTCAGCCTCGACGCCATCATCGACGACCTCAGCACGGCCGATCAATGGCTCGTCATGATCGCCCGTGCCCTGATGCAGGACGCCCGACTCATCGCGATGGACGAACCGACCGCCTCGCTCTCGCCGCAGGAGGCCACCAGGCTGCACGGGATCATCAGGGAACTGACCGCGGCCGGGACCGCCGTCATCTTCGTCTCCCACCGCCTGGCGGAGGTCTCCGAGCTCTGCGAGGACATCACGGTGTTCAAGGACGGTCGCGTCGTCAGAACCGCAGTCGGGCAACGCCTGACGAGCCATGAGCTCGTCGAGGCCATCGTGGGACACCACATGGAACTCACCCGCCGGCCCGAGGCCCCCACGCAAGTGGGGGAGCCGGTCCTGGACGTCGAACATGCCTCTGACGGTCGGCTGGTGCAGGACGCCAGCCTCCAGGTTCGGGCAGGCGAGGTCGTCGGGCTGGGCGGACTGGTCGGTGCGGGCCGCACCGAGTTCACCCGGCTCATCTACGGGGCCGAACGGCTCCGCACGGGAGAGGTCCGACTCGCCGGCAGGGCGGTGCGCTTCCACGAGCCCGCCGACGCCGTGGCGCAGCGGGTGGGCATCGTCCCGGAGGAACGGCGATCCCAGGGCGTCTTCCTCGACAAATCAATCGACTTCAACATCAACCTCGCCAGCCTCGACAGCCTGCGCACCGGCCGATTCGTCCCGTGGCTGCGATTGGGCACCGGCAGGAAGCGCGCCCAGCGCCTCATCGACGAGGTCGGGATCAAGGCGCGCGGCGCCGATCAGCCGGTCGGAGCCCTGTCGGGCGGCAACCAGCAGAAGGTCGCCGTCGCACGGTGGCTGACGCACGACCGGCAGCTGCTGATCCTCGACGAACCGTCGCGGGGCGTCGACGTCGGCGCCCGCGCCGAGCTCCACACGCTCATCAGAGACCTGGCCGGCAGGGGGGCGGCCGTGCTCGTCGTGTCCTCCGACAACGAGGAACTCGTCGCCCTGTGCGACCGGGTGGTCGTCATGGCGGAGGGCCACGTCGTCGGCGAACTCACGGGCGACCAGATCACCACCAAAGCCATTCTCGCGCTGAGCTTCGCGCGAGCCCATCAACAGGAGGACGTCGCATGACGACCAGCGCCCCGCTCACCACAGAGCCGGCACCCGCGGCCGCGAAGACCGCGTGGAAGCGGATCATTCTCTTGGGGGTGTCCAAGTACGGCACCCTCATCGCGATGGGCATCCTCATCGTGGTGTTCAGCCTCGGTGTTCCCAACGGCGCCTTCCTGTCTCCGTCGAACCTCCTGAACATCGTCAACCAGTCAGCACTCACCGCCATCATCGCCAGCGGCCTCACGCTCGTGCTCGTCGTGGGTGAGTTCGACCTATCCGTCGGCTACGCCGCCAGCCTGGCGGGTGTCCTGGTCACCGGGCTCATGGTCAATCAGGGGCTGGCCATCCCGGTCGCGATCCTGGTCACGGTGCTCGTCGGCTCGGCCGCGGGCGCGGCAAACGGGCTCCTCGTGACGAAGGCGAAGGTCAACGCCGTCGTCGCCACCCTGGGCATCGGAACCATGCTCGTCGGCCTGACGTTCGGCTACAGCGCCGGGTCTCCCATCGTCCTGCTGCCCGCGGGCTTCGTGCAGCTCACCCTGGGGCGGTTCCTCGGGATCCAGAACCCCATCTGGATCATGGCGATCGTGCTCATCGTCTTGTGGGTCCTCCTGAACCGGACGCCGCTGGGGCAGCGCATCCAGGCCGTCGGGGCCAACGCCGAGGCGGCCAAGCTCGTCGGTATCCGGGTCGACCGCACCAAGATCGCCGCGTTCGTCATCGCGGGGGCGTGCGCAGCGCTCACCGGCGTGCTGCTCGCGTCGGTGCTGGGCAGCGGGACGATCAGCGCGGCCGACGGCTACCTGATGGACTCGTTCGCCGCCATCTTCCTGGGGTCGGCGACCCTGCGCAACGGCGAATTCCACATCCTCGGCACGCTCATCGGCGTCCTCGTGGTCAACGTGGGCTTCAACGGCCTCAGCATGATGGGGACCGCGACGTTCTGGCAGTACATCTTCAAGGGCGGGATTCTGGTGCTCGCCGTGGCGCTGTCGACCATCGCTCGTAGGTACGCTCGCGCCTAGCAGCGTGCGCCGAGAGAAGGACAATCCATGCCCACAATGCGTGAAGTGGCGGCCGCCGCCGGCGTCTCCACCGCCACGGTGTCACGCGTCGCCAACGGCGCCGCGGGAGTCGATCCGGCTCTGGCCAGGCGCGTGCGGACCGTGATCGAGGAGATGGGGTACCGCCCGAACCTCGTGGCCCGGGGGCTGCGGAAGCAGGCGACCCGCCTGCTCGCCCTGGTCATTCCGGACATCGAGAACGCCTTCTTCACCTCGCTGTGCCGGGGGGTCGAGGACGTGGCCCGCCGGGAGAACTACTCCGTCATGCTGTGCAACACCGACGAGGACCCCGGGAAGGAAGCCTCCTACCTCGAGGTGCTCGCCGCTCACTCGGTCTCCGGGGTCATCATCAGCGCGGCCGCGGTGACGTCGGACCTGTCCGCCGTGACGGACCAGGGGATCGCGGTGGTGGGAGTGGGGCGGCGACTGGGCCCCGAGTTCGACTGCGTCCGGACCGACTCCGAGGGCGGTGCGAGGCAGGCGACGAGGCATCTGCTCTCGTTCGGGGCAGAACGGGTGGCGTGCATCACCGGCCCCGAGGACGTGGTGACATCAGAGGAACGCCTCGAGGGGTACCGCCAGGCGATCGAGATGTCGGGCCGCGCGGTCGACGAGGACCTCATCGTCCGGGCGAACTTCCGCGAGGACGGCGCCTACCGGGCCATGAACCAACTGCTGGACCTGGACTCGCCGCCCGACGGTGTGTTCGTGGCCAACAACCGCATGACGATCGGCGCCCTGCGCGCCTGCCGCGAGCGCGGCGTCGCGATCCCGGAGCAGTTGAGCCTGGTGGGCTTCGACGATCTGCCGTGGGCCGACCTCACCACACCGTCGATCACGACCATGCGCCAGCCGACCTACGAGCTGGGATCGGCGGCGGCCCGGCTCCTGCTCGAGCGGATCGGCGGCGAACAGGGCCCGGGGCGGGAAATGGTCTTCCAGCCCGAGCTCGCGGCGCGTCAGAGCTCCATCAAGCGGGGCACCCGGAGCGCGAGCTAGGCCCATCCGCGACGCTCCATCGCGGGCGGGGGACTAGACGGTATGGGTGACCCCGATCGGGGGTGAGGCTCTGGCAGGCCGGGGCCTCGCCGCGCAACGATTCGTGGGTTGCCGGACAGGGGCGTCCTGTCTGGCCTTTCCGACATACGTGGGGAGGCCCCGGTTGTTTACCGAGCGTACGAGTGTTGGCCTGGACGTGCATGCCCGCAGCGTCGTGGCGCATGCCATGGACGTCCAGACCGGCGAGATCTTCAAAGCAAGACTCTGCCCCGACCCCG
>NZ_CAXWGV010000021.1:0-14248 GCF_964266725.1 Tessaracoccus sp. O5.2
CTTCAACGACCACAAGCAATGGCGCGGCATCGCTACCCGATACGACAAACACGCAGCCATCTACCGAGGAGGCGTTGTCCTACGCGCGATCACCCTCTGGCTTCACGCATAAGGAGACACGCCCTAGGGCGTCGACGGCATGGCCATCTGCTCGCGGGCAGCATCTCTGGATCTACCGGTGCACACGTGGCGGGTGAACTACTGTCGGTGCCATGAGGGCCCGCCCAGCGGCTGACCGCGGGCGGGGACTCTCAACGGAGGTGGAGAGATGAGAAGCGCGCGCGTGTCGTGCTTGGCAGTCGTGGTGGCGTTGTTGGCGTTCGGTCTGGGCGGCTGCATGCCAGACTCGCGTCCTGCGGGTGATGAGGCCGGCGCGGAGGGAGTGAGCGCTTCGGCTCGTCCCCCATCGGCCGCAGGTGGCTCGGAGCGCATCGCCCCCTCGCCATCGCAGTCGGCAGTTCCGTCGGCCACCGAGCCCGTCATCAGCGAACCCACGCAGATTCCGGTGACGTTCTCAGCCGTCGTCGACGGCGACACCGTCGAGACAAGCCTGGGCACCGTCCGCCTCATCGGCATTGACTCCCCTGAGCTGGGCGAGTGCGGCCATGACGAGGCGTCGATGGCGATTGGACGTGTCGTGTCGGTGGGGGAGGTGGTGACCCTCGAACTGCCGGAGGGGCAGAATGACCGCGACTCGTACGGGCGCCTCCTCCGCTACGTCATCACCGAGAGCGGAGTGGACCTTGGTCTGATGCAGGTGGAGGCCGGCAACGCGATCGCTCGCTACGACTCGACGGACGGCTACCCGGCGCACCCCCGCCAGGCTGACTACCGTGCCGCGCAGATCGCCGCCGCAGGTCCGGATGGTTCGGTGGTCACCGTCGTCTGCCGCGACGAGCCGCAGGAGAGCGTTGCGCCACTCGCGGCACCGGTGGAGACGGAGGAACCGTGGTGGGAGCAGTACGGCTCGTGCAGCAGGCTGAAGAAGAACACCGTCGGACATCCGACGGGACCGTTCAGCGTGGACGACCCGGCTGAGGTGGACATCTACAACTGGTTCCAGTACGGCACGGGCCACAGCGGCGACGGCGACAACGACGGCTTGGCCTGCGAGTAGCCGGCGGGGTGGGCTGCGCGAGGCCTCGTCAGCGTCGCTATGAGGCTCTCAGGGGTTCGAGGGCCGCCAGGACGAGGTCGAGGCCGAAGAGGAACTCGTCCGACGGGTCGTAGCCGGCGGCGACCAGCGCCGCGGCCGACTCGTTGAGGTAGGGGAACTCGTCGACAGGGAGTTGAGGCAGGTAGACGTTCTTTGCCATGTCGGCGAGCTCATCGACGGTGTCGAACGGCAGGCTGGCTGACTGTAGGGCGTAGCCATAGACATAGCTGTCGAGCAACCAGTTTGCGTGGGTCGCCATCACGACCGTGAAGCCCGCCCGCCGCAGGCAGGCGGTGACCGCTTCGCGGTGGCGGAGGTTCGCAGGCCCCGGCGATGTCCGCGACTCCATCAGGCCGATCGCCCACCGGTGGCGTGCGAGGACCTCTCGGGCGGAGATGGACCGGCGTCGCATAGCGGTCTGCCAGTCGGTGTCCTCGGGTGGGAGTTCGATCTCCTCGAACACCACGTCGATCATGGCGTCCAGCAGTTCCTCTTTGTTCGCCACGTAGTGGTAGAGCGACATCGCGCCCGCGCCGAGGGCCTCGGCCAGCCGGCGCATGCTCAGCCCGTGGACCCCCTCGTCGTCGGCGAGCCGGACCGCCTCGGCCACCACCCGCTGCTTGCTCAGCACCTTGTCGAACCTACCTTCGCCTCGATTCCTCTCAGGCATTGATCCCTCGCTCTCCCGAAAGGCTTGACAGTGGTACATCGTACGAGGGTACGTCGTACGCTGTACGAGCCAGCGAAGGTCGCGGCTCCAGCCTGAGGAGGTCCAGTGGACACAAGACAGCGATAGGACGGGGGAACCCACGCCGCGTCGGAGTCGAGCGAAGCCGGGGCGGCGACGATGCGGGCGGCCGTGCAGCACCGCTACGGCCCGCCGTCGGTGCTCGAGGTGTCCGAGGTCGCGCGGCCGCAGCCCGGTCCGGGCGATGTGCTCGTCCGGGTGGGCGCGGCGGCGGTGCACGTCGGCGACTACTTCGTCATGACAGGCGAGCCGTACGTGTTGCGCCTGGCGTTCGGGCTCCGCCGACCGCGGCACGGCATCCCTGGCCGGGACCTTGCAGGCGTGGTGGCAGCGGTCGGCAAGGATGTGACCGCCGTCCGCCCCGGCGACGAGGTGTTCGGCTGGAGCACGGCCGGCACGCTCGCGGAGTACGCCTGCGTCCCGGCGGACCACCTCGTTGCCGTACCCGCCGGCCTGCCGCTCGTGGAGGCGGCGGCGGTGCCCACGTCGGCCTTGACGGCGCTGCAGGCATTGCGCGACATCGCCAACCTCCGGCCGGGCCAGACGGTGCTGGTCACGGGCGCGTCGGGCGGCGTGGGCTCCTTCGCCGTCCAGATCGCCAAGGCGTTCGGCGCCGAGGTGACCGGTGTGTGCAGCACCCGCAACATCGACCTGGTCCGGTCGCTCGGTGCTGACCACGTCGTCGACTACTCGGAGACCGACTTCACCAGCGCCGGGAGGCGCTACGACGTCATCCTCGACAACGTGGAGGCCCACCCGCTGGCGGCGGTCCGCCGGGCGCTGACGCCCACCGGCACCCTCATCCCGAACAGCGGACGCGGCGGCCGTTGGCTCGGCCCCCTCGGCCGGATCGCCACGGCGCGACTGCTGTCCGGGTTCACCCGTCAGCGCCTCAAGCCTCTCATCTCGGTCGAGAAGCAGCGGGACCTGGTTGCCCTGGCCGACCTCCTCGCGACGGGGCAGGTCACCCCGCTCATCGACCGCACCTACCCCCTCGACGAGGCAGCCGACGCCCTCCGCTACGTGGGTGCCGGCCACACCCGGGGAAAGATCGTCGTCACCCTCTGACCACCTCGACGAGATCCACCGAATCCGCGTGCGCATGCACGCCCGGACTCGCGGCCACTCCGGCCGACAGGCCGCCCCACTCGACTGAAGGAAGAACAGATGACCGTCCGAACCGACACCCCGACCCTCCTCGCCGCCCCACCAGTCCCCGTGCAGGCCAAACTCGCCGCCGCATGGACCAGCTTCATGTTCCTCTACATCTACGTCGACTACTTCCACCTCTACAAGCCCGGAGTCGTCGACAACCTCCGCGCCGGCGTCGTCTTCGAGTTCGACATCAGCCCGACGTTGCTGACCGCGATGCTCGCGTCCGTGGCAATGCCGGCCCTGATGGTGATGCTCTCCATGACGCTCCCCGCGCGGGTGAACCGCGCAACGAACCTCGTCGCCGCAACGCTCTACATCCCCTACTCGGTGGTCAACGCGGCAGGGGAGTCCTGGGACTGGGCCTTCTTCTACGGCCTCTCCATCGGGCTCGAGGTGCTCCTCCTGGTCTTCATCCTGCGCGCCGCCTGGACCTGGCCCCGTCGCACAGCATCACCGACGCCCCGGGCAGCCGGCCTCGACGGCGAGCCGCACCGCACGCTCCAGCAGGTCTGAGTTCCGCCCCAATTCAGCCCGCAACCAACTCGAGGACGCCCTGCTGACGGCTGGGCCCGGGCAGACGAACCGCCGCGTCTCCGTGACGCCATCTAGCTGTGGGCCTCCGGTCCAGCAGGCACGCTGACCTGACGCGCGGTTCGGTAGGGCACTGGCCGGCGAGGTGTGAACCGCTTCGGTCACGCCCCTCGGCCCACCAGTTGGGCCGCGACACACAGTAGGCGCCACGCGAGCCCGGGCCATGGCACCGGCGAGGCCAGGCGAAGCCGGGAGGTGGCGTCGTGCCCTACGGCGGGATCCGGCTCACGCCGTGAGGTGCGTCAGTGCCGTCGGGGTGCCGCGCTCGAGCCACATGGATAGGGCCTCCGGGGACAGCAGTTCGTCGATCACGGTGAAGGCCAGACCGATCAGGCCCGCTCGGTCGCCGAGTGGGGACGTGACGATCTGGAGGGAGCGTGTGGCCAGCGGCAAGGACCTGTCTAGAACTGCCCGCCTGATCGTTGCCAGGTACATGTCAAGCGATCGGCCGACGCTTCCGCCGATGACGATCATCGACGGGTTGAAGATGTTGACCATTCCCGCGAGTGCCTCGCCCACTGCCATCGCGGAGCGGGTGAGCATCTCCAGCGCCACCGGGTCACCGAAGAGGGCTGCCTCGACGATCAGGTTCACGTTGAAGGGGCGTCCTGCTTGGTGTTCTCGGCGGAGGTAGGTGCTGCGCGGATCCTCGGCGGCCGCCTGGGCGTCCCGCACGAGGGCTCCGCCGCCCGCAAGGGCCTCTAGGCAGCCGGTGTTACCACAGCGACACACCACATCCTTCTTGGCACCTAGCGCGAGATGGCCGATATCGCCGGCTGCCCCCTGTGCGCCTCGGTGGATCTGGCCTCTCGAGAACAGACCGGATCCGATCCCCGTTCCAATCTTGACGTAGATGCTGTCCTGGTGACCCTGGGCAACTCCCGCGCGGGCTTCGCCGGTGGCCATCGCGTTGACGTCGTTGTCGACCCACACCGCGCACCTGTAGCGGGACGCGAAGAAGCCACGAACATCGAAGCCGTCCCAGCCGGGCATGATCGGCGGCGCGACCGGTCGCCCCGTCATCCACTCGACCGGACCGGGGAGCCCGATGCCCACCCCCCAGATCGACTCAGTTGAGAGGTCGCCCAGGAGGCCTTCCAACAGCGAGCTCACGTACTCCAGGGTCGGCACTGGGCCGTCTTTCACGTCCACCGGGGCCTCCAGCGTCGCGACGAGTTGACCTGAGAGGTCCGCGATGCCCACTCCGCAGACGGTCGCACCGACCTCGGCGACCAGCACGTAACCAGCGTCCGCCCTGAACCGGAGCTCTCGTGGCGCCCGGCCCCCCGTCGAGGCGCCAAGTTCGCCCTCCGCCAAGAGTCCGGCCTGGATCAGCTGATCCACCCGGTCCGCCACGACGTTGCGAGCCAGCCCGGACTGCCGTCCGATTTCGGGCCTGGTCTTGGCACGGTCTTCGCGTACCAGGTCCAGCACGGTGGACAGCGTGCGCACCTGCTCGGACACGGTGTTGGGGCGCAGATTCGAGTCCATCGGGCCGCCTTTCGGATCATCGGGCAGAAGCAGCGTATCAAGTGTTGACTTTGGTATCCAAGATGCGTAAGTTGGTGTTCTACAAACCGAAGCTAGCCAAAGGAGTCCACATGCTTAGGTTCATCCGCCCCTTGGCGGTCGCCGCTGCTCTCGCAATGACGCTCTCCGGGTGCTCCGCCGAGAGCACCTCCACGTCCACCACGAACAGCGAAGTCGACGCGCAGGTCGACGCTGCTCTCAAAGAGCTCGAGGGCACTGTCCTCAGCAAGGGTCCTCATGGTGAGGACCCCGCCACGGCCGACACCGCCGAACTCACCGCCGAGGAGATCGCTGAGGTCAAGTCGATGGGCGCGACGGCGGCGATCGTCATGCACTACGGGGGCAACGACTGGTCCACCGCGCAGGTCGATGGGCTGCAGGCAGAGTTCGCGAACCTGGGCATCGAAGTGGTCGCCGTGACCGATGCGAACTTCAAGCCCGACAAGCAGGTCTCTGACATCGAGACCGTGCTGAGCAAGGACCCGGACATCATCGTGTCCATCCCCACCGATCCGGTGGCAACGGCCTCGGCCTACAAGAAGGCCGCCGACGCCGGCGTGAAGTTGGTGTTCATGGACAACTCGCCGCAGGGCCTCGAGGCAGGTACCGACTACGTCTCGGTGGTGTCGGCCGACAACTACGGCAACGGCGTGGTCTCGGCGCATCTCATGGCGAAGGCGCTCGGCGGTGCTGGGAAGATCGGCGTGATCTATCACGAGGCCGACTTCTTCGTGACCAAGCAGCGCTATGAGGGATTCACCAAGACCATCACCGACGAGTACCCCGATGTTGAGATCGTCGGTGAGCAGGGCATCGCCGGCCCCGACTTCGCCGGCGACGCACAGGCGGCGGCCAACGCGATGCTGAGCCGGTATCCCGACCTGGCCGGAATCTGGGCGGTGTGGGATGTGCCCGCTGAGGGCGTCATGGCGGCAGCCCGGGCTTCGGGTCGGGACGACTTGAAGATCGCGACGCAGGACCTCGGAAAGAATGTCGCCATCGCGCTGGCCAAGGACGAGTTGATCGTCGGCCTCGGTGCCCAGCGGCCGTACGACCAGGGCGTCACGGAGGCGCGTCTGGCGGCGGGTGCTCTGCTCGGGAAGGCCGCGGCGCCGTATGTGGCTCTTGCTGCGCTGCCCGTGGAGCACGACAACGTCCTCGACGCCTGGAAGCAGGTCTACCAGGCTGACGCACCGGACGATCTGGCCGGCGCTTTCGAAGAGTGATTCACGTGCCGGGCCCTCACGGGCCCGGCACCAAATCTTCAGTCCACCATCGAAAGTAGGCTGCGATGACCAACCATCCAGTTCATTCGCCATCGCCCGCGGACAGCCCGCCCGTGGTGCAGATGCGCGGTATTAATAAGTCGTTCTACGGCATTCCGGTTCTGGTCGACGTCGACCTCGAGATCCGACGAGGCGAGGTCCATGCGCTCGCCGGCGGCAATGGCGCCGGGAAGTCCACACTGATGAAGATCCTCCAGGGCGTCTACTCGCGTGACTCGGGTGAGATCGAGATCGAGGGCAGGCCGGTGGCTTTGAACTCCATCCACGACGCCAAGGCTGCGGGGATCGGGATGGTCTTCCAAGAGTTCAGCCTGGTGCCCAGCCTTACGGTCGCCCAGAACATGTACCTCACGGTCGAACCCACGGGCCGCACTGGACTGATCAACGACCGAGAGGCCCGTCGCATGGCGGCTCAGGTCTTCTCGGAGATGGACGTGTCGGTTGATCCCGCGGCCACGGTCGGCAATCTCCCAACCGCCTTGTGGCAGCTCACCGAGATCGCCAAGGCCCTGTCCCAGGACGCCCGCGTCCTGATCATGGATGAGCCCACGGCCAGCCTCGCTCGGCATGAGGTCGAGGCGCTGTTCGAACTCATCGGCCGTCTCAAGGCACGAGGGATCTCCATCATCTACATCTCCCATCGGATGGACGAGGTCTACCGCATCGCTGATCGGATCACGATCCTTCGGGACGGAAGGCGGCTCCTGACGGAGCCCCTCAGCGCTGTGACACCTGAGGAGATCGTTGAAGGGATCGTCGGTCGACGTGTCGACGGTGCCCTCGAATATCAGGAGAGGCAGAAGGCATCCGACGCAGAGATCCTGCTCGAGGCCGTGGACCTGCGCGCAGGCCGACGCGTCAACGGGATCTCGTTCCAGCTCCGCCGCGGGGAGATCATCGGCCTCGCCGGGCTGATGGGTAGTGGTCGCACGGAGCTGGCGCGCTGCCTCTTCGGGATCGACCGGCCCGAGTCGGGCGAGATCCGCATCCTGGGGGAGGTCGTTGACGTCCAGAGCCCGGGAGCTGCCGTCGAGGCAGGGCTGGCACTTATCCCTGAGGACCGACGCGAACAGGGGCTAGTCCTCGACCACTCGGTCCGCGAGAACATCCTGCTTCCACTTCTGGACCGCATCCGTAACGGGCCACTGCTCAATCGGGGCGCTGGGAAACGCCTGGCCGGAGAACTCATCGAGCGGTTCTCGGTGAAGGTCGCCGACGCGGAGAAGCCCGTGCGGACGCTATCCGGCGGCAACCAGCAGAAAGTCGTCATCGCCAAGTGGCTCGGGACGGAGCCGAAGGTCCTGATCATGGACGAGCCCACCGCGGGCGTCGACATCGGGACCAAGTCCGAGATCGTCGGCATCATCCGCGAGCTGGCCGATTCCGGGCAGGGCATCATCGTCATCTCATCTGAGTACCCGGAGCTCCTCGCGGTCAGTGACCGAGTGCTGATCATGCGCGATGGCCAGATCGTCAAGGAGCTCGAACGATCCGAGATCCCGGATGAAGAATCCCTTCAACTCGCTGTCCTAGGAGTCTGACCAATGTCGAACCCAACCACTACGCCTCCCACGTCGGGTGCGGCGCCCAGCTGGACCTCACGGCTGGCCGGCCTCGACTGGCGCCGGTACATCATCTACATCGCTTTCGTCGTGGTGTTTCTGCTCTTCGCTGTGACCCTGGCCGATTCCGGGTTCCTCTCCCAGAACAACCTCCTCAACATCTTCCGGCAGACAGCCACCATCACCGTCATTGCCGTTGGCATGACGTTCGTGATTTCTTGTGCCGAGATCGACTTGAGCGTCGGGTCTATCGCCGGTCTGTCGAGCGTGGTCAGCGCCATGACCATCGCCACCTATGGGCTCGTGCCGGGGATCATCGCCGGCCTGGCCGTCGGGGCCATCGTCGGGGCCACGAACGGAGCGCTGGTGAGCCTCCTCGGGATCCCGTCATTCCTGGTCACACTCGGCATGCTGGGGATCGCCTTCGGCATCGCCCAATGGATCACGGATTCCGCACCGCAGCCGATCCTCAATGACACCTTCAACGCAGTCTTCGGCGGCGGTGACATCGGTCCTATCCCGGGCCTCATGATCTGGATGGCACTCGCAGTGACCATCGGTGCGATCGTCCTCAACCGCACAAAGTTCGGGCGCCAGGTGCTGGCCACGGGTGGTAACCGGGCGGCAGCTGAGTTCACCGGCGTCAACACCAAGCGGATCAAGTTCTCCGTGCTCCTCATCTCCGGCTTGGCAGCCTCCGTTGCAGGAATGCTGTACGCGGGCCGGCTCCAGTCCGGTCGATTCCAATGGGGCGCCGGTGACGAGCTGTCGGCAATCGCCGCCGTCATCCTCGGCGGGACGAGCCTGTTCGGCGGCTCGGGAGCCATCATCGGCACCTTCATGGGCGCCCTGCTCATCGGCCTCATCAACAACGGGCTGATCCTGGCCGGCCTCGAGTCCAGCCAACAGCAGGTCATCCGTGGTGTCATCATCATCCTCGCGGTCGCTCTGGCGCGGAAGAAGTGATCGCATGACCAACCACACAGTGCGCTCAGGGATCATCGGGGCGGGGTTCATCGGAGGCGTGCACGCCTACGCGGTACGCGCCGCCGGTGGGCGGCTGACGCGGATAGCCGACGCCACCCCCGAAGCCAGCCAGGATGCCGCTGCGCGGCTCGGCGCAGAAGGCCCTGCTGCCTCGCCGGAGGAACTTATCGCCTCCGACGACGTCGACGTCGTCCACATCTGCACCCCCAACTCCACCCACGCGGCGCTCGCCGAGCTGGCCATCTCGCACGGCAAGGCTGTCATCTGCGAGAAACCGCTGGCCACCACCGCGGCCGATGCCGAGCGGGTCACCAGAGCAGCCCGGGAGGCTGGCGTGGTGACAGCCGTCCCCTTCGTCTACCGCTTCCATCCCAACGTGCGGGAGACCCGGGCGCGCATCGCCGCCGGCGAGGCTGGGCGTCTCTGGATGCTCCACGGCTCCTACCTCCAGGACTGGCTTTCGCGCAGCGACGACACCAACTGGCGGGTGGACCCCGCGGTGGGCGGGGTGTCCAGGGCATTCGGCGACATCGGTGTGCACTGGTGCGACCTCATGGAGTTCGTCACGGGGCACCGGATCGTCAACCTCTCAGCCCGGACAGCCCGGGCTTATGGCGACCGGACCGGCACCGAGGACGGGGCGGTGGTCATGTTCGAGACCGACGGCGGGGCCTCCGGGTCCCTGGTCGTGAGCCAGGTGTCGCCCGGACGCAAGAACCGGCTCTGGTTCTCCTTCGACGGAACCGATGCCTCCTTCTCCTTCGACCAGGAATCCCCAGAGCAGCTGTGGGTCGGCGGGCGGGAAGAGAATCGCCTCCTACTGAGGAATCCCGACACCCAGCACCCCCAGGCAGGCCGCCTGTCTCGCCTCCCGGCGGGGCATCCCCAGGGCTATCAGGACGCGTTCACTGCCTTCGTGTCGGACGTCTACTCGGCAGTGCGCGGTGGTAACCCCGACGGCCTGCCCACGTTCGAGGACGGGCTGCGCGCGGCCCGCGTCACAGAGGCCGTGGTGGCCTCGTCCGCTCACTCAACATGGAAGGAGCTATCCGCATGAAGCTGGGATTCTTGACCGCCTGCCTGCCGGACCGGTCCCTCAAGGAGATCGCCTCGTGGGCCGCCGGCGAAGGCTTCGAGGCCCTCGAAGTGGCAGCCTGGCCTGCCCTCGGACAGCGGCCGTTCACGGCCACCCACATCACCGTCGAGAACTTCGGAGACGAACAGGCCGAGTCGGTACAGGAACTGATGTCGAGCACGGGGCTGACAATTTCCTCGCTTGCCTTCTACGACAACAACCTCCACCCCGATCCCGCCGAGCGAACAGCGATCAACAACCACGTCCTGGCCTGCATCGATGCGGCCGCCCGGCTCGGGGTCCCCACCGTCGGCACGTTCGTCGGGAGAGACTGGACGAAGCCGGTCCGCGAGAACCTCAGCGAGGCCGAGGAGGTCTTCAAGCCGCTCGTCGACCAAGCGGGGGAGAAGGGCGTCAAGCTCGTCATCGAGAACTGTGTCATGGAGGGCTGGCATCCCGATGGCTACCCGGGCAACCTGGCCTACTCACCCGAACTCTGGGAATGGATGTTCTCCCTGGGGCTGTACCTCAACTTCGACCCCAGCCACCTCGTGTGGATGGGCATCGACCCCGTGACGGCGATGACGCCCTACGTGGACAGAATCGCCCACGCCCAGGCCAAAGACATCCAGCTGTTCCCTGAGAAGCGCAACCGCTACGGATGGCCCGGCATCGCCGTCGACCGGGAAGACCCGTGGAACGTCGGCTGGTGGCGATACCGAGTCCCCGGCCTCGGCGAGGTGGACTGGCGCGGGGTCGTCGATGCCCTTTACGAGCACGGGTTCGACGGGGTTCTCTCCGTGGAACATGAGGACCCGGTCTGGGGAGGCACCGAACCGAAGATCAAGACAGGACTGCGGATCGCACACCGCACACTTCGACCGCTGATGGTCGACTGACAACCCGAAAGGACACGACATGAAACTGGGCTACTGCTCAATCACCTGGGGCGGCGTGGTAGGTCACCCCGCTGGGGTCACCAGCGTCAAGGACCTGTTCTACCGCGCCAACGGCGACGCACTTCAGGCGATCGCAGACATCGGCGAGGTGGGATACCAAGGCACGGAGATGTTCGACGGCAACGTCGCAGAGTTCGAGGACAACCCGGAAGCCCTCACCGGCGCGCTCAAGGCGGCGGGGCTCGAACTCGTGAGCGTCTACACGGGTGCCAACTTCATCTACGCCGACATCCTCCCCGACGAGCTGTACCGGGTGCGTCGCGCTGCTCAGCTGGCCGCAACCTTCGGCGCGAAGCGGCTGGTGGTGGGTGGCGGCGCTCGCCGTGCCGCCGGGACCACCGACGACGACTACACGCGCCTCGGTCACGCGCTCGACAACGTGTGCGACATCGCTGAGGAGCACGGGCTGGAGGCGAGCTACCACCCCCACCTCAGCACGATTGTGGAGAACCCTGACGAACTCGAGACCATCCTGAACCGCACCCGCATCGCCTTCTGCCCCGACACCGCACACCTTGCTGCGGGCGGCGGCGATCCGGCGAAACTGATCCGCACCTACCCGGACCGGGTCAAGCACGTGCACCTCAAGGACCTCCAGCCGGACCCCTTCAACTTCCTGCCCCTCGGGAAGGGTGTGCTGGACATTCCCGACATCGTGCGTGCCATCGCCGAAGCCAACTACGACAGCTGGCTCATGGTGGAACTCGACAGCTACGACGGCGACCCGAAGGAAGCCGCCCGCATCAGCAAGGACTACCTCGAAAAGGTGCTGGCCGACGCCGGCATCCGGCGCAACTGACGCGCCGAGAACAGAAAGGATTCAGCAATCATGCAGGAACTGAACGTAGGACTCATCGGCGGCGGTTTCATGGGCAAGGCCCACTCCCTCGCCTACGCGGCGATGCCGATGTTCTTCTGGCCGGCGCCGGCGATGCCGGTCCGCAGGACCGTGGCCGAGGCGAACGCGGACCTTGCCGCCACGGCCGCGAAGCGGTTCGGCTTCGAGCGCTCGACCGCCGACTGGCGGGAGATCGTCGAGGACCCAGACATCCACGTCGTCGACATCGCCACCCCCAATAACCTCCACGCGGAAGTCGCGATCGCGGCGGCCAAGGCCGGTAAGCACATCATCTGCGAGAAGCCTCTGGCCCGCACCTCCGAGGAATCCAAGGCGATGTACGACGCGGTCAAGGACGCCGGCATCGTGCACATGGTGGCCTTCAACTACCGCCGCACGCCGGCTGTGGCACTGGCCAAGAAGTACATCGAGGAGGGAGCCATCGGGCGGATCCTGAGCTTCCGCGGCACCTACCTCCAGGACTGGAGCGCCGACCCCAACTCTCCCCTGTCGTGGCGCTTCCAGAAGTCCATCGCCGGCTCCGGCACGCTGGGTGACATCGCCACCCACGTCATCGACATGGCCCGCTACCTCGCCGGAGAGATCTCCTCCGTCAACGCCATGATGACCACCTGGATCCCGGACCGGCCCGTCCAGTCCGGGGGTGCCGACCTGCTCGGCACCAGCAAGGACGCCGGCGGTCCGCGCGCTGCGGTAGACGTCGACGACGAGGTGATCACGATGCTCAAGTTCGCCAACGGGGCGATCGGATCGGTGGAGGCCACCCGCAACGCGTACGGCCGAAACAACTTCATCACCTTGGAGATCCACGGAACGGAAGGCTCGATCTACTTCAACTACGAGCGCCGCGACGAACTGCAGGTCTGTTTCGCCAGCGACGCCTCGGACCGCCGCGGGTTCCGCACGGTCTACACCGGGCCGTCGCATCCCTACGGTGACGGGCTCTGGCCCATCCCCGCGCTGGGCATCGGGTACGGGGAGACGAAGATCATTGAGGCGTACGACTTCTTCAAGGCGATCGCCGAAGGCGGCACCGTCAGCCCCAACTTCGCTGACGGTTACCAGATCTCGCTCATCGACGACGCGATCGTGGAGTCCGCGGCCTCGGGCCAGTGGGTCGAGGTGCCCCTGATCGAAGCCTGATGAACTTCTAGTCCCGGCGGCGCTGCCTCGCGCAGCTCCGCCGGGGCTAGCGTCGCGTTGGACGCCGAAGGTGGACGCGTGCACAGAGCCAATTGCGCGTCGGGCAGGAATGAGTCCCACGTGCTCGGGCGTCAGGTTTCCGTCGGGTAGGACGTGGGGCGAGGCGCTGTGAGACCAGCTGGATTCCTACTGGACGGTTCACCTGCGGCCGCGACTGGCCGGGCTGACCGACGACGAGTACTGGTGGGAGCCAGCCGACGGTGCCTGGACGCTGCGGCCCGACGCCGACGGCGCGCTGCAGCCAGAGTCGCACCCGGTGGAACCGCCAGTCCCCCCCCCGGTGACAACCCTCGCGTGGCGGATCGCGCACGTCGGCCGCGACGTCCTGGAAAACGCGCCCGCGACTTCTTCAGCGACCCGTCACTTGCCGAGGGGGCACTCCCCGCCGACGACACCATCATGTTCGGCGCACGCTGGTCGCCGGAGCCCCTCCCGCCCACCGCCGACGGCGCCTTGGCGCTTCTCGAGCGGGCCTACGTCCCTTGGCGAGACGGGGTCGCCGCGCTGGACGACGACGCCCTCCTCCAGCCCCTCGGGCCGAAGGGGAGCACCATGCCGACCAGTCCATGGCCGCGCTGGTGATGCACATCAACCGCGAGGTGATCGCCACGGCGCGGAGATCCGCCTGCTGCGCGATCTGTATCGCGCCCAGCGGGACACCCAGGACCCGGTGGTGGCGGCGGCGAGGCGGGGTGACGCCGGGGAGGTGTCGCGGCTACTCGACGGCGGGGTGGCGGTGCCGCCATCGTTGGTGGCGGAAATGGCGGGGCTCAGGCAGTGGGACGTGGTGCGGACCCTGGTGGCGCACGGCGCTGCCGTCGATGTCGGGAACCCGAGCGCGTTGCACTACGCCGCTGCGGCGGGTGACCTGGAGTCCGTCGAGCTGCTGCTGAAGCATGGCGCCGATTCTGAGTTGGCGGATGCTCAGTTCGGGATGACGCCCGCGGTGTGGGCGGACCACTTCGGCCACACCGACGTGGCAGCCCGCATCAGAGGGGGCGTGGTCTGACCTAGTACCGCGTCAGGCAACCTTGGCCCTCTTGATGATTGCGGCTCGTTTGAGGACTTTGCGGAGTCGTGGGTCGGTGGCGTGGGAGTTGCGCCAGATGATGTAGCGGCGGATCAGGCTGGCTTGCT
>NZ_CAXWGV010000022.1:0-12722 GCF_964266725.1 Tessaracoccus sp. O5.2
GTGCTCACCGGAGGCCTTGGCCTCATCGAGCATCCGCAGCGCGCGCTCGCGCATCTCGGGAGAGTACTTCTGGTTCATCGTGTTCCATCCTTGCTTCAAGAACGGAACGAAACCCAGGCCGATTCAGGGGCAGGTGCCGTCGGTGCTGGTCGCGGTGCCTTGGCTGGTGCGGTTGCCTCGCTGGTCGAAGGTGTAGGTGCGCAGCGTGCAGGACGCGTCGGTGTGGTCGGTGACCTTGGTGAGGCGTCCGGCGGGGTCGTAGGTGTAGGTGAGGTCGGCCTTGACCGCCGCGGGGCCGTCGAGCTGGCCGGTGTGGGCGGCGCCGTCGGGGTTCCATTCGTGGACGATGCGTCCGGCGGCGTCGGCTTCGATGCTCCATCCGAGCCACGGCAACACCTCGGTGGTGCTGGTGTCGGGGTCGGTGACGGGGCCGAAGTATTGCTGGGAGACCAGTTCCCCGGTCAGGTTCATAGAGCGTGTCGCGCCGGATCTGTCCGGGCAGGACTTCGCGGGTGACCGCGCCGTGGGCGTCGTAGGCCGCTGACGCCGTCCACGCCTGTCCCCCGGTTGGGGTGGTGACGGTGCGGGTCAACAGGCCGCGATACTCTTCGGCGCCGTTGGCGTCGAGGCCGTCGTAGGTGTAGCTGGTGGTCGATTTCGGGGTGGTGATGGTGACCAGGTCCCCGAGCGCGTTGTAGGTGCTGGTGGTGGTCTCCGGGCTGCCTGCGGGTGGGGTGATCGTGTAGGTCAACTGCCGACCCCACGAGTCATACGTGTAGGCAGCCACACCAGCCGTCGAGGTGGTGCTGGTCACCTGGCCGTAGGCGTCGTAGGCGGTGGTCACCGCCGGCACCGGGGTGGACCCCGACAATCCCGTCACCGCAGTAGAAACAGTGACGGGCCGGGCTTGGGCGTTGAAGCTGGTGGTGGTGGTGCGGGTCACCGCCCCCGAGGTCTCAGCCTCGGTGGCGGCGGCGCCGTGCCACAGATAGTTCGAGTAGCGAGTCACCGGCAGGAGTGTGCCGGAGGCGGGGCCTTCGCTGCAGATGTACCCGGCCCAGGTCGGCTTGTTTCCGCACGCCCCGTCGACCGGGTTGGTGCCGGCGGTCCAGTACACGGTCCGCCTGGTCCCCGGATCCGTGGAAGCAGTGCCGGGTTGGCGTTGTTCGATGACCCGGCCACGCTGGTCGTAGCGGGTCACCCGACGAACATCGGACCCGTCGACGCTGCCGTTGTTGTTCATGTCGAGGGTCACCGACGTGGCTTGGCGTAGATCCCACCCGGACTTCGCATCGGCGGTTTCGGTTTTGTCGTAGCCGGTGAACGTGGTCGACAACGTTTCGGCCACCGTGTGATCGGGCCGCTCGGCGGTGATGGTCACGGTGGTGGGCAGTGATAGGCCGGGGGTGGGGGCGCCTTGGTCGTAGACGGTGGCGACATGGCGGCGCAGCATCTCCGGTGTGGCAGCTCCGGTGGCGCGGATCATCGCCGCCGGGGTGAACACATCGGTGACCCTCGTCCTGGCTGGGACCGCGACGGTCACACCATCGGCGGCCAGGATCGGAGACGGGTTGAACAGCGTGGTGGTGGCGGCCGCCGCAACATCGACGATGTCACCGTTGCGGATCGCGGCGGTGGCGCGGGTGTCCCACGAGTGGATCACGTTGTCGGAGGCGTCGTAGACAGCAGCGGTCAGCTGCCATTGCCCGGCGCCGTAGCGGCCCTGGTGAATGGTGTAGCCCTGATCGTCGGTGAGCCACACATCGGCGCGCCGCCACAACTCCGATCCTGCCGCGGGCTGGGTCGACACGACCGCGTCCGGTCCGAACACCGCAAACCCGGTGCTCGCGGCGCGGGGTAGCTGGTAGGCGTTGAACTGGGTCAGGTCCAGCCCTCCGATCCCGGACGGGGCGACCTGATACAAGATGGAGGCAAGTTGCGCGGTCCCGCCTCCCGCCGTGGCGGGCACCGGGCGAGTCACCTTCACCAGCTTCCCGTCATCGTTGTTGTATAGGTAGCTGATCGGCGCCTGGCCGGGTGGGGTCACCGACGCCAACCGACTCGAGGTGCCCTCCCAGGTGTAGGCGGTGGTCAACCCGGTGACGGTGTCGGTCTGCGAGATCAGCCGACCCAGCGTGTCGTAGGTGAACGAGTGCGCTAGTCACACGCTTTAGTCAAGATTGGGTCAAGAAGATCCCGAGGTGGCGGGGCGAAAGTGACACGATCCTCGTCTGTTAGCATCGTCATATGACGATAACAACGACGATCGAGGATGTGCCTGAAGTCGGGGATCTGTCGGTGGCCGCTGCCTTCTTCCACGGCTTGTCCGATCCTTCGCGGCTGGCGATCCTGCAACACTTGACGTTGGGCGAGCATCGGGTGCGTGATCTGACAGCCCATCTCGGGTTGGCGCAGTCGACCGTGAGCGCCCACCTGGCGTGTCTGCGCGAGTGCGGCCTCGTGTCGTCGCGGCCGGAGGGTCGCGCGTCGGTCTTCTCGCTGGTGGGCGCCCCGGAGTTGCTGGCCGTCTTGGCGGCTGCGGAGCGCTTGTTGGAGTCGACGGGACAGGCGGTCGCGCTGTGTCCCAACTATGGGGTAGGCACCACCACGAATCCCTCCCCCGATCTGTTGAAGGCCCACGGGGCGGAGGCCCAGCGATGAACAGGCCAGCGATCAGCGGACGCGAACACGGGAACACCGCAAACACCGAGAGCGCGTGCGGCTGCGAGGCAGCCACCGGCGCCAGCGGTGAGGTTGAGGACGCGGTGGGGCATCTGTGGCAGGTTCGTGACATCCAGTTCGGGCTGGCCTCTGGGGTGCTGCTGCTGGCCGGCTTCGTCTCCGGGCTGCTGGGCTGGGAGGTTGCCGAGCTGGTGCTGAGCGTCGCGGCGCTTCTGGTGGGGGCGTCGACGTTCGTGCCCGGAGCGTTGAAGAGGCTGGCGCGCGGCAAGGTCGGGGTCGGGCTCCTGATGACCATCGGCGCAGTCGGCGCAACTGCTCTGGGGCAGATCGAGGAGGCGGCGATGCTGGCCTTCCTGTTCTCCCTGGCCGAAGGCCTGGAGGACTACTCGCTGGCCAAGACCCGACACGGGTTGAGGGCGCTGCTTGATCTGGTTCCGCGGGAGGCGACGGTCCGGCGCGGCGGCCGAGATGTGGTGGTGAGCCCCGACGACCTGGTGGTCGGGGACCTGATGATCGTGAAACCCGGCGAGCGGGTGGCCACCGATGGTGACATCCGGGCCGGCAGGACGTCGGTGGACACATCGGCCATCACCGGGGAATCGATGCCCGTCGAGGTAGGCCCCGGGGACCCCGTGTTCGCCGGTTCCATCAACGGCTCGGGCGTCCTCGAGGTCGAGGTCACGGCCGCGGCCAGGGACAACTCCCTTGCCCGGATCGTGCACATCGTGGAGGCCGAGCAGTCACGGAAGGGCGACACGCAGCGGCTGGCCGACCGGATCGCCAAGCCCCTGGTGCCGGGCATCCTGATCGCCGCCGCCGTGACTGTCGTCGCGGGCTTCCTGCTCGGGGAGCCGGCGGTGTGGCTGCAGCGGGCCCTGGTGATGGTGGTGGCCGCATCCCCGTGTGCGCTGGCGATCTCCGTTCCCGTGACCGCGGTGGCGTCCATCGGCGCGGCCAGCCGTCGAGGGATCCTGGTCAAGGGGGGCGCCGCGCTGGAGAGCCTCGGCGAGGTCCGCACGATCGCCCTGGACAAGACCGGCACCCTGACCCGCAACCAGCCGGCCGTCATCGACGTCGCATCCACCGACGGCCACTCCCGCACCGAAGTGCTGAGCTGGGCCGCCGCACTGGAGGCGCGAAGCGAACACCCCCTGGCGCGCGCGATCCTGGCAGCCGCCGACGACGTGCGCGCAGCCGACGAGGTGACCGCCGAGGTCGGTTCCGGGCTCACCGGCCGCCTGGGCGGGCGCGGCCTCAGGCTGGGGCGCCCGGGCTGGATCGACCCCGGCCCGCTGACGGCGCATGTGACCCGCATGCAGGACGCCGGCGCCACCGCAGTCGTGGTGGAGCTGGACGGCGCCCCCGTCGGGGCGATCGCCGTCCGCGACGAGCTGCGCCCCGAAGCCCCCGAAGTCATCGCGCAACTCCGCGCGGACGGCTACACCATCGTCATGCTCACCGGCGACAACGACGCCACCGCCCGCGCCATCGCACGGGAAGGCGGGATCAGCGAGGTGTACGCCGACCTGCGCCCCGAGGACAAGTCCGCGATCATCGAACGGCTCCGGACAACCGGGCACACGGCGATGGCCGGCGACGGCGTCAACGACGCCCCCGCGCTCGCCGCCGCCGACCTCGGCATCGCGATGGGGGCGATGGGCAGTGACGTGGCCATCGAGACCGCCGATGTGGCGCTGATGGGCGACGACCTGCGGCTGCTCCCCCACGCCCTGGACCATGCCCGACGCACCCGACGCATCATGCTTCAGAACGTGATCCTCTCGATCGCACTCATCACGATCCTCATCCCGCTCGGGCTCTTCGGAGTTCTCGGGTTGGCGGCCGTCGTCCTGGTCCACGAGATCGCGGAGGTGTTCGTGATCGGCAACGGCATCCGTGCAGGGCGCACCTTCGCCCTGCCCCCGATCACCGCACCTATCCTCCGGCCAGAACCCGCGATGGTCCCGGCATGAGCGACACCCACGACCATGCCCACGCGAATCCGGGGACCAACCGGACCCGGCTGGCGATCGCGTTCGGGATCACCGCCACCATCCTGGTCGCCGAGGTCATCGGTGCATGGTGGACCAACAGCCTCGCCCTCCTCGTCGACGCCGGGCACATGCTCACCGACGCCTCCGGTCTGCTGATGGCACTGATCGCCGCATCCCTGGCCCTGCGGCCACCCACACCGGAGCGGACCTGGGGTTACCGCCGCGCAGAGGTGCTGGCCGCCGGCGCCCAGTCCGCGATCCTTCTCGCCGTCGGGATCTACGCCTTCATCGAGGGCGTCCGCCGGCTCTTCGATCCGGCAGAGGTCACCGCCGGCGGTCTGCTGGTGTTCGGGATCGTCGGACTCTTCGGCAACGTCGTCGCCATGCTCGTCCTGGGCGCAGGCCGTGCCGCGAACCTCAACATGCGGGCCGCGTTTCTCGAAGTGGTCAACGACGCCCTCGGATCCGTGGCCGTCATCATCAGCGCGATCGTCATCTCACTCACCGGGTGGACGCGCATCGATGCCATCGCCGGGATGCTGATCGCCGCGCTGATCGTCCCCCGCGCGATCACGATCCTCAAGGAGGCCGGGGGGATCCTGCTCGAGTCCACCCCCAGAGGCCTGAACCTCGGCGACGTCCGCCGACACATCCTTCAGGTCCCGCACGTGATCGGCGTGCACGACCTGCACGCCTCCACCATCGCCACCGGGCTACCCGTCCTCACCGCCCATGTCGTCGTCGACGAATCCTGCTTCACACAGGGCCACGTCTCCCAGGAACTGCGAGACCTCCAAACCTGCGTCGCCGAACACTTCGACGTCAGCGTCGAGCACTCCACCTTCCAGATCGAGACCCCCTCCCACAGCGCACTGGAACGCAGCTCTCACCACTGAGACCCGGTCTGCCCGACGAGGCGTGGGTTTGGAATCGCAAGGATGTGGGTATAGGTGAAGTGAAGGGAAGGAGCCGCCATGACAAGCGACGCACCGCGACACCACACCGAGGACAGCGGGAAGGACAAGCACTCGCATGCGATGTACTGGAAGTTCGGGGCGATTCTCCTGGTCAACCTGGGACTGATGTGGGCGCTCAGCATGTCTATGGTCCGCAGCCTCGACCACTTCTACTTCAATCCCAGCAACCTGTACATGGCCGTCCTCATGGTGGCCGCGATGGCGGTGCTGATGACGGTCGGCATGTGGTCGATGCTCAAGAACAAGACCCTCAACATCATCCTGCTCGTCGGGTTCCTGGCGCTGTTTCTTGCCGCATTCTTCATGGGCCGCAGCGAGGTGGGGGTAGGCGACGAGGGATTCCTCACCTCCATGATTCCGCACCATTCACGCGCCATCCTGGTGTGCCAGGAGGCCACCATCACCGATCCTGAGATCGAACAGCTCTGCAGCGAGATCGTCGAGGCGCAGGAAAGGGAGATCGCCCAGATGAAGGAGATCCTCAAGCGGTACCAGTGAGCTGAAGCCGTCGCGGGGCACTCGGACCGAACGACACGTCCCATCCAGTGACTTCACCGCAGTCGCGTAGTGACTTCGTTAAGGAGTTCCTGCGGGTCGAGCCACATGGAGGGGTAGTTGCCGTACCAGCGTTGGACGCCGTCGCCGTCGATGAGGACGAAGCCGTGTCCGGGCATCCCGGGGTGCATGCCCTTGTCGAGGACGTCGTAGGCCTTGGACACGGTGCCGTCGTCGAGGAGATAGGGGGTGGTGACGCCGAACTGCTGCATGTCGGGCAGGATCTGCTCGGCGCTGTTCATGACGATGGGCAGCACCTCGATGCCCGCCTCGGCGAACCCGGGGTTCTTCTCGATCTCGGCCATCTGCATGGTGCAGGAGGCGCAGCCGGCGCCTTCGTTGAAATAGATCAGCACCGGGTTGGGTCGCAGGTCGCTGAGAGTGACGCTGGTGCCGGCTGTGGTGGTGAGGGTGAAGTCGGGTGCGAGGCGCTGGGTGTCGCCCTGCTCGGGGACGGCGGTCCACAGCCCGTAGCCGACGACGGCCACGACGATCACAGTGACCAGTGCGCCGATGATCTGGGTCCAGGTGCGGCGCGTCTTGTCGCGCTGAGTCTCGGCCTCCTGGCGGGCTTTGAGTTGCTCGCGCCGTGAGGGTGCGGGGTTCGTGGCGGTCATCGTGGCTCCTGGGAGAGTGTCGTCGGAGCGCTGGCTCCTTCGGGCGCGGGGGTCGGTGCGAGTTGGGTGTCGCAGCAGTCATGGACGGCGGCGGTGGGCTTGGCGTGTCGGCGGTCGCGAAGGGTGGCGACGACGAACACGGCCACCAGTGCGAGCAGTGCCAGCCCGAGGACGGCCTCGGGGATAGGGGCGGTGATCGCGATCAGCCAGGCGAAGACCTCGGAGAGCCAGGCGCCCATGCCGACCAGCGGGGCGTCGGCGCCGGTCATCTCGGTGGCGCCGGCTTGGCCGATCACGAGGATGCCCATGATCACGAACCCGACGGCGACCAGCAGGTTGACGGTGTTGGTGGCCAGCGTGAAGCGGCCCAGGTTGATCCGGATGGGCTTGGCGCGGAGGCTGCGCATCCGCTCGGGTCGCTTGTCCCACAGCAGTGCCATCACGAACAGCGGGATCACCATCCCGAACACGTAGGCCAGGCCGAGCACCAGCCCACCGACGGGCGAGCCGGACAGCGCCGAGAGGGTCATCACGCCCGCCAGGACCGGCGCGCAGCAACTGGAGGCGATGCCGGAGAACACGCCGAGGCTGAAGAAGGTGGCAGTGTCACCGCGTGCGGTGTCAGGCGCCCGGAGGAACGACGGCATCGACCACATCGCCCCCGACAACGCCAACAGGCCGAGTCCGATCATCAACAGGCCGCCGGCCCAGTAGAGAACCACGTGGTACTTGGCAATGGCGCCGGCGATCAGGCTGACCCCCATGGTGATCGGGACCAGGACCGCTGCCAGTCCGGCGGCGAACACGAAGGTCAGCGGGATCAGGCGCCAACGGCGGTTCTTCGCCGCCGCAGCCAGATAGCTGGGAGCAAGGAAGACGATGCAGCACGGGGCGAACAGCGCGACGCCGCCGGCGAGGAACGCCGCCAGGATCCCTCCCGCGCTGAGCAAGTCGGCACCCATCAGCGGGCACCGAGGCGGTCGACGAGCCGCGCCAGCTTGCCTCGCGGAATGCGGCCGGCGTGGAAGTACCTGCCCGCCACCAGGGTCAGCGGGAAACTCCCAGGGCGGTGCTCGGCGATCAGCGCCTCACCTTGCGGTGACTCCGCCGGCACTGCCGTCAGCCGCAACAATCCTGCACGGTCCAGAGCGTTGAGGCGTTGATGGGCGTCGTCGCAGAAGTGACAGGCGGGGGTGGTCACCAGGGTGACGTTGACCACCTGGGTCGGTGCGGTCGGCGGTGCTGATGCCGGAATCTCGTTCACGATCCCATCCTCAACCCTCCAGATCAGGGAACGGTTCAGCCCGGGTCAAGGTTCGGCCAAGAACACTCCCCCAGCACCGTGAGGGGGTGGGGTGGCGGGCGGGGAGTGTCAATAATGGCTGTATGGCTGAGCCCCGCAGGTCGAGTGTGTTGGTGATCGACGACGAGCGCCCGCTGGCAGGGATCGTCGCCTCCTACCTCAACAAGGCAGGCTTCGACACCGCCCTGGCCTACACCGGCCCGGACGGCGTCTCCTCGGCGCAAGACCTGGACCCCGACGTCATCATCCTTGACCTGGGCCTACCCGGCATCGACGGCATCGAGGTGTGCCGCCAGATCCGGCTGTTCTCCGACTGCTACATCCTGATGCTGACCGCCCGGGCCGACGAGGTCGACAAACTGATCGGCTTGTCGGTGGGCGCCGACGACTACCTGACCAAGCCGTTCAGCCCCCGCGAGCTCATCGCCCGCGTCAACACCGTGCTGAGACGCCCGCGCCGCCAGACCCACGTCGCACAACTGACCGCGCCGCGCGAGTTCGGGCGGCTGCGGGTGGACGCGGAGGGCCGCGACGTGTGGGTCGACGACCAGCAGGTGGGGCTCACCCGCACCGAGTTCGACATCCTCGACGCACTCTCAGCCCGACCCAACGTGGCGCTGAGCAGGCGGCAGATCATCGACGCGGTGTGGGGCCCGGGCTGGGCCGGCGACGACCACGTCGTCGACGTCCATGTGGCAAATCTCCGCAAGAAGCTCGACGACCCGCCCGCGGAACCGCGCTACATCCTCACCGTCCGCGGAGTCGGATACCGGATGGGACCAGGGCGATGACCAGGCTGCGCGGTCTCGTGGGCCGGATGCGGTGGGGCACCCGCACCTTCCTCACCCAGGCCCTGGTGGTGGCAGTCGGCGTGATCACCGCCGCCCTGGTCGCTGTGGTGGTCGGGCCCCCACTGTTCCACGAACACCTGCAACAACTCGGTCACGCGGACGGAACTGCCGAGATGGGGCATGTGGAGCAGGCGTTCCTCGACGCTGGCGTCAGATCGTTGGGCATCGGACTGGTGGTGGCGCTCACGCTGGCTATCGGCCTGGCCTGGATCGAGACCAGGCGGCTGCGCCGCCCACTGGAACAACTGACCGCAGCCGCCGCCCAGCTCGAGGCAGGCGACTACACCGCCCGCGTCCCCCAGAGTGGAACAAGTCCCGAGTTCACGGCCGTCGCCGACGCGTTCAACGACATGGCCAGCCGCCTGGATTCCACCGAGACCAGCCGACGGCGGCTTCTCTCCGACGTGGCGCACGAGCTTCGCACCCCCCTGGCCACGCTGACCGCTGAGCTGGAGGCCGTCATCGACGACGTGGTCCCCTGGGACCACGACAGCCAGCAGCTGCTCACCCTCCAGGCCGCCCGGCTCAAGAAGATCGCCGCCGACCTCGATGACGTGTCCCGCGCCGAGGAAGGTCGATTCACTTTGGATACCCAGACCCAGGCGGTGTGGGACCTCATCGAGCCCGCCGTCGCCTCCGTCGCCACCCGATACCAGGCCAAGGGAGTCGTCTTGTCCGCGGACTCCGACCCGGGCTTCGTCGCAGCGGATCCGCAGCGGGTGGGACAGATCCTGGGCAACCTCCTCGACAACGCGCTGCGGCACACCCCCATCGGGGGGATCGTGCGCCTCAGCGCGCGCGAGTCCAGGGATGAGGTGGTGATCATGGTCACCGACACCGGCGACGGCCTCACCCCGGAGCAGCTCTCGAAGGTGTTCGACCGGTTCTACCGCGCCGACACCGCCCGGGCCCGCGATGCGGGCGGCTCCGGGATCGGGCTGACCATCGCCCGCAGCCTCGCCCTGGCCCACGGCGGCTCACTGACAGCCGCCAGCCCCGGCCCCGGACACGGCTCGATCTTCACCCTGCACCTGCCCACCGCGCCAGCACCTGAGCGGGTCTTGATCGATTCTTGACCTTACACGGGTTGGCTCTTGAGCTGATCGTTCATAGCCTCGAAGTTAGGACCGGCGGCCCCCGTCGGCCAGGAATGGAGCATCTTTCATGACACGCACTAAGCGGATCACTGCCACTTTGGCGGGACTGGTCCTGACGGCCACCCTGGCAGCCTGCGCGGACCAGGGCGCCACTCCCCCGGCGGCGACCACCTCCCCGACAGGCAGCACCTCCGCCACGGCCACTGAGTCGGCGTCGGCGAGCGCCTCATCTGAGGTGGCCGCCGACCACAACGACCAGGACACCACGTTCGCGCAGATGATGATCATCCATCACGAAGGCGCCATCGAGATGTCTCAGCTGGCGATCGAACGCGCCGAATCCCCCGAGGTCGTGGCCCTCGCGGAGCGGATCGCCGAGGCCCAGGGCCCGGAGATCGAGGAGATGACCGCCTGGCTCAGCGCCTGGGGTGAAGATGTCTCCCCCGGTGGGCATGGCGGCATGGACATGGGCGGCATGGACATGAACGGCATGAGCCAGGAAGAGATGATGACTCAACTCGATGGCCTCACGGGCGCCGAGTTCGATCAGGCGTTCCTCGAGGCCATGATCGCCCACCACGAGGGCGCGATCGGGATGTCCGAGCAGCAGTTGGCCGAGGGCCAGAACCCCGACGCGGTGGCGCTGGCGGAGAAGATCATCGCCGACCAGCAGGCCGAAATCACCGAGATGCAGGAGATACTCACCGGCCTCTGACCCCAGGCGCACAAACGATGAGGCGCCCGTCCAGCCGGCGTGGCTGGATGGGCGCCTTGTCGTTGCCCTCGGGTCGGTGCGAATGCAGACCTGGGGGTTAGGCGGCTGGACTTGAGGCGAGGCGCTCGGCGTCGAAGAGGTCTTGGCAGCGTTGGCAGCAGAAGTAGAACCGCTCGCCTTCAACGTCGCGGAACAAGCCGGCCGTCTCCGCGGTGGACTTCAGCGTGCTGGTCCCGCGCACCACGCAGGTGACCAGTTCGTCGCCGGGGCCGGCCACTGCATCGTGCTGACAGTGATGACCGCCACCCTGGCCGTGGGCGGTGTGGCCGCCGCAGCAGCCTCCCTCCTGCTGGTTCCCGTGCTGGTGTCCGTGTTCGTGATTGCACATGTGCCCTTTTTCCTTTCGTTTTCTTGTGGTGTTGATCATCGGGTGGGTGAGGGGCTGTGGTGCCCCTCGTGGTCTTCGGTGCCGGTCGTGCTGGCGGAAGCGGCCGGTGTGGGGGTGTCTTGGTCGCTGGAGGTGGCGGGGTTGAACAGTGGCCCGATCACGAAGGCGGACAGGGCGAACAGGCCGGTGAACACCGCTATCCCAATCGCAGGGGCCTTCCAGGTGCTGAACCGGCGATGCAGCCGTCGCAGCAGGGGGATGCTCAACGCCAACCCGACCACGTAGAGCAGCGTGTTGCCGAGGAATCCCGTCAGGAGCGCGGCCCCGGCCAGGAACCCGATGTGGTGCATCACGTGCGGCGCCAGCCCCATCAACGCACCGAGGGTGGCCCGTGTGCCGGCCCAGAGCGCACCCCAGAAGCCGCGACGCCCCCCTTTCACGCCTGGGGTGGTATCGGTGATCGTGTCCATCGCGCCGCTCACCGTCCGACCGGATGGGGGCTGGGGACAGCCGACGAGGGGTCGGCGGCGGAGACGTTTGAGACTGGAGCAGCAGGATGGAACGTGCCTCGGAGGATCAGGGCGGCGCCGAGGATGATGCTGGCGATGCCGATCAGCTGCGCCTCTGTGAGATCGAGCACGACGTGTGGGTTGATGCGGACCATCTCGGCGAGGAGGCGGGCCGCTCCGCTGAGCATCAGATAGGACCCGAACACGGCCACCGGCCGCAGTCTGCGGCCCAGCGCCCACAAGATGCCGGCGATCAGGAATGCACCGGCCGCTTCATACAGCTGGACCGGGTGCACCGGAACGTCGACCGGCACCACTCCGTTGGGGAACGCCATCCCCCAGGGCAGATCGGTGGGCGTGCCGTAGGTGCCGTCCCCGGCCAGGAAGCAGCCGATCCGGCCGATGCCGTAGGCCACCGACAGCGGCGCCGCCATCGCGCCCGCCACCCGTCCAAGGGGGAGGTCGTGGCGTCGGGTCATCACGATCACCGCGATCGACCCGGCGATCAGGCCCCCGTACCAGACGAACCCGGACCCGCCGAACAGGTGCCAACTGAAGTTGTCCCAGTTCGCGATCAGGTAGTACACCTTCGCGCCGACGAACCCCCACACCGTCGCCCACAAAGCGATCGAGTGCGCCAGCTCCTTGTCGTAACCGATCCGCGTGAACGCGCGCCCCAACAGGAACGCGCCGACCAGCAGCGCCAGCGCCTTACTCAGCCCATAGGACTGGATCCCCACACCAAAAATCGAGAACACCTCAGGCCACACAGCCCACTCCCATCGTCGAAACTGTTCCAGGCGCGCGACGTGACCGCGGGGCCTCACTGCCCAGTCTCAACCGGTCACCTCAAGCAACGAGCAGGACCCGGACAAGGTTTGGTCAAGATCCCAGTGCGGTGAAGATCTGAATCGGCCTGGGTTTCGTTCCGTTCTTGAAGCAAGGATGGAACACGATGAACCAGAAGTACTCTCCCGAGATGCGCGAGCGCGCGCTGCGGATGCTCGATGAGGCCAAGGCCTCCGGTGAGCACT